>NZ_JBIUBL010000010.1:0-274244 GCF_044548015.1 Streptomyces sp. NPDC052236
AACGTCGGACCGTTTCTCCTCCACCACTTCCGGGCCATGTCCCAGTCCCAGGAGGCGGAGCAGAAGAGACTGGCCCGGCTCGCCGCCCGCACCGGGCTGATCGCCGCGGGCTGGACCGGTCTTGCCGCCGGCGCGGCGTACGCCACCCTCGGCACCCTGCTGTGGACCGGGGCCATGGCGCTCTCGGTCGGCGGTACAGCGCTCCTCGCCATCCGCAGCGGCTCGTCCAGCCTCGACAGCCTGGTCCTCCAGATCAACTACCTCCACGAGGAGTCCCTGTTCGTCGGGGACCTGCACCGGCTGTGCGAAGAAGCGGCGCAGCGCGCCATCCCGGCCGGCGGGCTGCCGCTGCCCACGCGACTGAGCGCGATCCGGTTCGAGGACGTCGTCTTCACCTACCAGGGCAAGGACAACAAACGGGCCCTCGACGGAGCCAGCCTCACCATCCCCACCGGCAAGATCGTCGCACTCGTGGGCGAGAACGGCAGCGGCAAAACGACCCTGATCAAGCTCCTGTGCGGGCTCTACCGCCCCGACTCCGGCCGCATCCTGTGGGACGACGTCGACGCGGCACAGGCGGACCGGCAAGAACTCGTCTCGCGCGTCGCGGTGGTGGGCCAGGACTTCTACCGCTGGCCCTTCACCGCGGCCGTCAACATCGGCATCGGACGCCCCGAGGCACCGATGAGTCAGGACCTTCTGGAGCAGGCCGTCCGGTACGCGGGAGCCGAAGAGCTGATCGAGGAACTGCCCCGAGGCTGGCAGACCCTGCTCGCCCGCGGCTACCGGGGCGGTCACCAGCTCTCCGGAGGCCAGTGGCAGCGCCTGGGTCTTGCCCGCGCCCACTTCCGTAAGGGAGAGCTCCTCATCGTCGACGAGCCGACGTCCGCGCTCGACGCCAAGGCGGAGCAGCAACTCTTCGAACAGATCCGCGCGCTGGCCGACGCCGGACAGACCGTCATCCTCATCACCCACCGGCTCGGATCGGTGCGGGCCGCGGACCTGATTCATGTCCTCGACAAAGGCCGCGTCGTGGAGAGCGGCACCTTCACCGACCTGCTGTCCGACGAGATCCCCGGCCCGAAGGTGTTCCGTGACCTCTACCAGATCCAGGCGAACCAGTACACGATCAGCGCCCCGGGTGTGCCGTCCCAGAACGGGCACTCGCCGACCGTGAAAGCGTGAAAGGCGGCCGGACATGACCACGAGCAAGATCGTGACGGCCCAGATCGCCGCAAGTTTCGGTCAATTTTACGAAAGGTCATCAGACCTGGTCGGCAGAGAGCACTCATGGGCTCATCGCGCCTGCGGCAGCGCCAACAAACCGTTACCGACAGGACGTGCCATATCCTTCGACCATGCGTGAAGACGACGATGTGGACGGCCGGGTGACCCTGGCCGAGGTGGCCACCCAGGCCGGCGTATCCCTTTCGACAGTTTCGAAGGTCCTCAATGGCCGCTCCGATGTCTCCCGACCGACACGCACCAAGGTCGAGCGGCTGCTGGAGACGCACGGCTACCGCCGCCGCGCGCACGGCACGCCTCAGGCGCCCCTCATCGAGCTCGTCTTCCACGAGTTGGAGAGCGTCTGGGCGATGGAGCTCATCCGAGGCGTCGAGAACGTCGCCAAGGAGAACAACGCCAGCGTCGTCCTCACCGAGAGCGGCACCCGCCACGCACCCGACCCCCAGTGGGTCGAAGGGGTGCTGCGGCGCCGCCCGTTGGGCGTCGTCCTGGTCTTCTCCACGCTGCCCGACAATGTGAAGAAGCAGCTCAGGTCGCGGGCGATCCCCTTCGTCATCATCGACCCGGCCGGCGACCCCGAGCCCGACGTGCCGTCCGTCGGCTCGGCCAACTGGTCCGGCGGCATGGCGGCCACCCGCCATCTCATCGACTGCGGCCACGAACGCATCGCCATCATCACCGGGCCTGACGACATGATGTGCTCGCTGGCCCGGCTCGACGGCTACCGCTCGGCCATGGCGATGGCGGGCCTGGAGGCCAACCCCCGCTTCGTACGGTTCGGCGACTTCCATGTCCAGGGCGGCTTCTCGCACGCCATGGAGCTCCTCGAAGGCCCCGGCCGGCCCACCGCCATTTTCGCCGGCAGCGACCTCCAGGCCCTCGGCGTCCTGGAGGCGGCCCGCCTGCAGGGGCTCAGCGTCCCGCGTGACCTGTCGGTGGTGGGCTACGACGACGTACCGCTCGCCCAGTGGTCCAGCCCGGCGCTGACGACGATCCATCAGCCGCTGCGGCACATGGCCGAGGAGGCGGCGCAGATGCTGCTCCGGCCCCGGGACCCGAGCAAGGCGGCCCTGCGCATCGAGCTCGCCACCAAGCTGATGGTGCGACAGAGCACCGCCGCACCACCTCCGCCGAGCGACGCCTGAGCCGGACGGTCGGTGACAGACGGGTCACGAAAGTTTCTGATCTCTTTCGATAGCACGCCCAGGAAAGACCTCGCGCAAATGGTTGACGCCCCAAGTGGCCTCGCCGTAATCTCTCCGCAGCAATTCGGAGAATTTTTCGAAACTTTCGACGGATTGTCGAGCAGCTCGGCCACCCCACCATCGGTCGCCCTGCGCGTCCGGCCGCTCCCCCCACTCCCCACTCCCCCGCTCGACAACTCAGCGCCTCACACGCACAGCACGCACATGCGCCATTCTCCGGGCCGCGCCATGCCGCGCTCTGCGGCGGACGCCTGCCACGGCGAATGACAGAACGGTCCGCACACCGATCTGTCCGGACGACGAACTGTCCTTTCGGCCAGCTCCGTCCGGCATCCGCAGAAGAGCACGACACAGTGACGAGCACTTCCTTCGAACGCGGGCCCACTCGCGCGGCCCGGCGTTCCCGGGCCCGCGGCGCGCTGGTCCTGGCCATGGCGGGCCTGCTCGCCGGGGCGGGTCTGACCGCCATCTCCGGCACCGCCGAGGCCGCCGCCAGCACCCTCGGCACGGCGGCGGCCGGCAAGGGCCGTTACTTCGGCGCGGCCGATCGGATCTTCAACCACGCCCAGAGCCGCGGGATGCAGGTTCGCGGGCACACGCTGGTGTGGCACTCCCAGCTGCCCGGCTGGGTCGGCGGCCTCGGCACGTCCGACCTGCGGTCGGCGATGAACAACCACATCACCCAGGTCATGCAGCACTACAAGGGCAAGATCGCCGCCTGGGACGTGGTCAACGAGGCCTTCCAGGACGGCAACAGCGGCGCGCGGCGCAGCTCGCCCTTCCAGGACAAGCTCGGCAACGGTTTCATCGAGGAGGCGTTCCGCACAGCCCGCAACGTCGATCCCGCCGCCAAGCTCTGCTACAACGACTACAACACGGACGGTGTCAACGCGAAGAGCACCGCCGTCTACAACATGGTGCGGGACTTCAAGTCGCGCGGCGTGCCCATCGACTGCGTCGGCTTCCAGTCCCACTTCAACAGCGCGTCCCCGGTTCCCGGTGACTACCGCGCGAATCTGCAGCGCTTCGCCAACCTCGGCGTCGACGTGCAGATCACCGAGCTCGACATCGAGGGCTCCGGCACTTCCCAGGCCAACAGCTACACCTCGGTCGTCAATACCTGTCTGGCGATCTCCCGCTGCACCGGTATCACCGTCTGGGGCGTCACCGACAAGTACTCGTGGCGCGCCAGCGGCACTCCCCTGCTGTTCGACGGGAGCTACAACAAGAAGCCCGCGTACAACGCCGCACTGACCGCACTTGGCGGCTCCGGTGACGGGGGCGGGGGCGGAGATGGTGGCGGAGGCGCCGCCTGCACGGTGTCCTACAGCAAGACGGACGACTGGAGCGACCGCTACAACGGCAGGGTGAACGTGACCGCGGGCGGTGCGGCGATAAGCAATTGGTCCGTCAACGTCACCCTCACCTCTCCCCAGAAGGTATCCGCCACCTGGAACGGCTCCCCCAGCTGGGACAGCAGCGGAAATGTCATGACCATGAAGCCAAACGGCAACGGCAGTCTGTCGGCCGGGGCGTCGACGAGCTTCGGCTTCACCGTCATGAAGAACGGCAACGGCGCGAGCCCGTCCATCGGCTCGTGCAGCGCCTCCTGACCGACCGGCCTGTCGTCGGGTGAACCACGCCGAGCGGCCGGCGGATCGCTCCGTCGGCCGCCCCGCCTCAACGACTCAGTTCTTGCCGAGCATCTTGTTCATCTGATCGATCTCGGCCGTCTGCGCCTTGATCACATCGTCCGCCAGCTTCTTGGCGGGGTCGTACGCGCCGTCAGCCTTCTCGGTGTTGGCCATGTCGATGGCGCCCTCGTGATGCTTGATCATCATTTCGGCGAACATCGTGTCGAACTCGGCACCCTTCGCCTTCTCCAGCTTGTCCATGTCCTCCGTGCTCATCATGCCGGGCATGGGGGACGACGCCATGTCGTGGTCCATGCCGGGCATGTCGGCGGGGGCTTCCTCGCCCCATGAGGTGAGCCAGCCGGACATGGTGCTGATCTCCGGGTCCTGGGCACCCTTGATCTTCGCGGCCAGATCCTTGGTCTCGGCGGACGATGCCCGGCTGTCGGCCAGCTCGGCCATCTCCACCGCCTGACGGTGGTGCTGGATCATCTCCTTGGAGAAGGAGACGTCCGCAGCGTTGTGGTCGCCGGCCTCGGCAGAACCGCCGGCGGAAGCGTCGGCGGAAGCGCTGGCGGACGGCGAAGAGCTGGACTCCATCGCCCCCATGTCGTGTCCGCCGCCATCGCCACAGGCGGCCAGGACCAGCGCGGCCACTCCGGTGGCGGCGACGAGGGCGGTACGACGGATCAGCTTGCGGTGCGCGTTCATGCGGGAACTCCTGGGATGGGTCTGTCAAAGAGCATGGCGAATCGCGGCGCCGCGCCCGGTACGGGCAGCCGGCGGCACCGCGTGGGCCTGCCTATATCCGCAGGAGTTGCAGTTCTGAGAGAGAGGGCGGCGCCCGGCCGCCGTCCGGACCGCTGCCGGCGGCGTTGATCGATCCCCCGGCGTACTTGGCAGGACCGATCGCTGTCGGGACGAGGGCGGGAAACACAGGGGGCCCCGCCACGGCACCGGAGGCACACGTCTGATCGGTGTGGCCGGCGGGCCCATGCCGTCCGTGTTGCCCGTGGCCGTCGTGACCGCACGCGCCCGGCGCGTCCATGACTGCGGCGGCATGCCGCGCCTCAGCAGTACGCGTGTGCCCAGCCGTCTGTGCCGCGGCCGGCGCGGACCCGACGCCATGCATGCAGAACAGCCCGACGAGCAGGCCGAGCACGAGAAACCCGCTGAGCCGCAACACTGGTTGCGGGTCAGCGGGTTTCTGGTTGCGTGACATCGGGCCCATCGTAAGCAGTAAGCGGTAAGCACAGGTACGAGGGGCCAGGCTACGCTCACCCGTGCGGTCTACTATGTGTTTACGTACAACAGCGGCGAAAGGATTCAGCCCATGCGTCGGCTGGGGGAGCTCGAAGCGGAGATCATGGACCGCTTCTGGAGATGGAATCGCCCTGCCACGGTGCGGGAGATCGTCGACGACATCAACAAACACCGGCCGATCGCGTACACGACCGTGATGACCGTCACCAACATCCTGTTCCACAAGAGCTGGCTCCTGCGCGCCAAAGAGGGACGGGCCTGGCTGTACACAGCGGTGCGCAGTCGCGAGGCGTACTCGGCGGCTCTGATGGAGGACGCGCTGGGGGCCAGCGAGGACCGGTCGACCGCCCTGGTCCAGTTCGTCGAGAACATGTCCGAGGACGAGGTGGCAGCCTTGCGCACGGCGTTGCGCAAAGTGGGACGACGGACGAAGACATGAACGCCGCGCCCGCTCTGCTCGGCTATACGGCGATTATCGGCTTCGCGGCCCCCCGGCTGATACTCCGCAGCGCCTGGCCGCACCGGGCCCCCGCCCTCGCCGTGGCCGCGTGGCATGCCGTGGCCGCCTCGTTCTGTCTCTCCGCCGCACTCGCGGCGTACCAGCTCGCCACGCCGACCGGACACTTCCATGCGGGTCTCGTCGGTTTTCTGCACGCCTGCGGAGTGGAGGGCGGCGCGGCCGCTACGGATCCGACCGCCGCCGACCAGTTGGCCGTGGCCCTGCCGAGTGCGCTGGCCCTGGCCCTCGTCGTGAGCTTCGTCGTCCATGTGACGCGCGCCGGCCGTGCGCGAGCCCGCCACCGTGACGCACTGGACAAGGTGGGGATCCACTCCCCGCGCCTGCGTGCCACCGTGCTGTCCCACGACACCCCTGCCGCGTACTGCCTGCCGGGCCGCCACTCCCGGATCGTGGTCAGTGACGCGGCCGTGCGGCTGCTCTCCCACGAACAGCTCGACGCCGTCCTGGAGCACGAGCGTGCCCACGTCGCCGGCCGACACCACTTGGTGCTCGCCGTCATGGAGGCCTTCGCCACCGTCTTCCGGTGGCTGCCGCTGGCCCGCCACGCCAAGGAACAGACGGCGATCCTGTTGGAGATGGTCGCGGACGACCGGGCGCTGCGCAGCCACGAGCGCGACGTACTCGCAAGCGCCATGTACGAGATGGCGGCGGGCCGTGCCCCGAAGAGTGCGTTCGGCGCGGGCGGACACACGGTACTGATCCGTATGCAGCGCATCCTGGACGGACACCGTGGCACCCATCCAGGGCTCTGGGGTTCCGTGGCAGCCGCAGCCGCCGCGGTACCTCTGCTGCCGCTGCTGGTCGCCTGCGCTCCCGGTCACTGACGGATCACTGACATCGCGGACTGCGATCGGAAGCGGCGTCAGCTGATGCGTACACCCCACATGAACGCCATTCCGCTGCGGGCGATGGACTCGTACCGCACCTGCGCGCCGGGCTTGGGGGCGTGGAGTATCTGTCCGTTGCCTGCGTAGAAGCCGACATGGCTCAGGTCGCCGCGCATGATGATGAGGTCACCGGGCTTGAGCGCGCTCAGTGAGTTGATCCGGGTGCCCGCGCCGGCCTGCGCCTGCGAGGTGCGAGGTATGGACACGCCCGCCTGACGGAAGGACCAGGACGTCAGCCCGGAGCAGTCGAAGGAGTTCGGCCCGCTCGCTCCCCACACATACGGCATGCCGACCCGGCTCTTGGCCGCGTTGAAAGCCGCGGCGGCCCGCTGGGAAGCGCTGGCCTCATTGCCGAGGTCGACCCGGTCGTTGGACCGGTTGGCGCGGTCCTCGTCGGCGGCGATCTTCGTTCGTTCCGCGGCCGTCAGCTTGTTCAGCAGCCTTTGCGCCTCCGCCAGCTTGCCCTGGATCTCCTTCTTCCTGCTTCCCAGCTCCTTGCGCGTGTCCTCAAGATCCGCGAGCTTCTCCGTGGCCTGACTGCGCTGCTGTTTGAGCGCGCGCTGCTGCAACAGGAACTGTTCGAGCATGCCGGACTGCCTGGCACTCAACCGCTCGATGTCCGACGCCTCTTCCAGGTACGTATCGGGGTCCGCCGAGAGGAACAACTGCAACGACGGATCGAGGCCGCCGGCTCGATACTGCCCAGCGGCTATCGAGCCCAGGCGTCCGCGCATTTCATTGAGTTCACCCTGCTTGCGAGCAGCCGTCTCCTGCAGATTCGTCACCTGCTTCTGCAGTGCGGCGGCCTTCTCATCGGCCCCGTTGTACTTCTCGGTGGCCTGCGTCACTTCCTCATACAGACGGTCGACCTGCGCCTTGACACCCTTTTTGGTCGGGTCGGGCAGGGGGTCGGCGGAAGCCGACTGCGTCGACAGGGCAACCGCTGCCGCCGCGGTTGCGGTCAGCACGGTGACATAGCGCTGATTCGGTTCTTTGGGACGACGGTGGGACGCCACTGAGGCGGACTCCTTCTTCCTCAGCCGCCTGACAGGGAAGCAACCCACAACCCAATCCCCCGCTCCTGGCACACACAGCGGATTCGGCGGCACCTCCGCCGCCACCCCGGGCGGGTGGTCGACCGTACGAAGGCTCGGACACGCATACTAATCAGTTTAGTGGATTAGTGCCAACGAGCAGCCAACAGCGGCCAGGCAAGGCGAGCTCCGCGGCGCAGACTGCGGCAAACGCGGTACAGGTACGGGGTACGGGTCCAGGACGGACCTGCCGGCTCGGACTGGACCACGTGGTGCGCTCCATCCTCACCCGTCCCGGTTACGCAGGTACGACCCGAGCCAGGTGAGCACGAACGTCACCACCGGCACCACGACGAACAGGGCCAGCATTCCGCGCAGTCCCGCCACGGCATAGACACCGGTCCTCTGGCCGGGGTTGCCCCGGTACTCACGCGGTAACGAGCCGGCGCTCACATCCCCCACCCCCCACGGATGTCGGCAATGCAGGAGCGCGGACTTCAACTGAAAAGACTCGTGGAAGCGGTCCCGAAGCGCTGCTTCGGGGCCGCTACGCGCTCAGTTGTCAGCTGTCCTGATTGAGGAAGTGGGTGAGGGCGAAGTCCCAGGAGTTGGCGGTGGCTGAGATCCAGCCCGTCTTGGCCGAGTCGAAGGTCGCATCGGCCCTCTTCGTCCAGGTGAACATGCGGACGCTACCGTCGCTGTAGCCGTACATGGTGGCCAGGTCGTCGCGACCGTCGCCGTTGTAGTCGCCGCTCACCATCTTCATCGCCGTGTAGGTGACACTGCCGGCGGCGATGGCCAAGGACGACTGCGGAGCGGCGAAGGTGCCGTCCGTGTTGGCGGCCAAGGTGAAGACGGTGTCACGCCCGTCGGTGTAGTCGAACCAGAATGCGATGTCGTCACGTCCGTCGCCGTTGAAGTCACCCGCATGCGGGTGAGTGCGGCTCCAGTCACCCCATGTGTCGCTCGCCCACGCCTGCTTCGGGCCGTCGAATCCGCCCGACGGTGTGGCCAGGAAGGTCCACAGCTTCACCGAGCCGCCGGCATAGTCGTAGAGGACCGCGATGTCCTGTCGCCCGTCACCGTTGTAGTCCCCGGTCACGTACTTGGCCAAGGAGACGGTCCAGTTGTTGGGGGCGCTCCAGGTCTTCGCCGGGACGGCGAAACCTCCGCGCGAGTCGGCGAGGAAGCTGAACAGGGCGTCTTCGCCGCTGGCGTAGTCGTACCAGGCGGCGATGTCGTCGCGGCCGTCGGCGTTGAAGTCACCGGCGTGCAGCGTGACCCGGCTGGGATCGAAGCTGCCGGCCGACGACTTCCAGGACTCGAAGGGGGTGTTGAAGGTGCCGTCGCCCTTACCGAGGAATGTCCACAGCTTGGCGGTGTTGTCGGCGTAGTCGTACATCACCGCGACATCACCGAACCCGTCGCCATTGAAGTCGCCGGTGACACGCTTGGTCAGGCTGAGGGTCCACTGGTTGCCCGCGGACAGGAAACCGGTACGGGGGCTGGCGAGGGTGCCTTCGGCGCCGGCGATGTAGGTGTGCAGTCCGTCCTTGCCGTCGCCGAAGTCGTACCAGTCGGCCATGTCACTGCGGCCGTCACCGTTGTAGTCGTGGCGCGGGGCGCTGTTGCTGGACCACTGGGAGGCATTCTGGGCGTTGTGGATGACGAGGTTGCCGCGGTCCTGGAGGACGGCGTAGCCGCCGGCGGCAGAGGTTTTCGACTCCCACAGGGTCGTGGTGTCCGCGGCGTTGCGGACGAGGAGGTTGCCGTTGGTGTCGAGCCGGGCGGTCGCGCCCGTGTTGCCCGCGGTCCCCGTGGACCAGAGGATCTTGCCGGTGGTGGACGTGATGACGAGGTTGCCATCGGCCTGCATGGTCAGCTTGGCCGAGGCGGAGACGAGAGTGTCACCCGCGTTGAGGCGCCGGCCGGCGGCCAGACGTGAGCCGAGCGCTGTGTTGTCGGCGCGTGCGGCGATGGCGTCGGTGCGGGTCTCGGTTTCTCCGAAGCATCCGCCCTGCCAGGAGCGGCTGCTGATGGCGACGAGTTCGGGCGTGCCGTTCTTGTCGCGCAGGAGGGGGGCTCCGGTGTCGCCCTTGCAGATCGCGTCGTTCGCGGTGGTGCCTGCGATGTTGAGGTCAGTTCCGGTGACCGCGTTGACGGCGAACGTGGCTGTGTGGAGTTTGTCGGGGACCCATTCCGTCTTGGTGCGGCCGTATCCGGCGACTATGACGGTGTCGCCCTGGGCTGCGGGGGTGGTGGCCATGGCCACGGGGGTGATGCCGGTGGCGGGCTGAGCCAGTCGCGCCATCACCAGGTCGCGGTCCGGGCGGGGCACGAGGTCGATGACTTCACTCACGTGACCGCCGGTCGCGGTTAAATCGGCACGGCCGATGGTGGCGATCGTCTTCAGGGCCGGTTTGCCGGCCGGGATCACCGAGCCCTGTCCGGGTACGTCCGCGAAGCAACTCGCGGCGGTGAGGACCCATTGAGTATCGACCAGGGCCCCCGAGCAGGCGCGCTTCTTGTCGCCCTCGCCGATCTCGAGCTTCGTGGCGAACCCATAGGCATTATGGGTGACGGGGACGCCGGTGACAGCGTGGACGGGCGCGGCTGTCAGCGCCAGCGGAGCCGCGATCAGGGCTGCGGTGAGAGCGGCAAGCCCGGCGGAGCGAGTGTGGTGTGGACGATGCATGACCATTTCCTTGAGGGCTGGATCAAAGGACCTTGCGGCAGGGGCACGCCGCCCGTCGAATCGGCGGGCGGGCACTCATTGGAGGTGACACGGCCCGCAGGGTAGAGAGGCAACTACGCCGTCGGCGGTGGCGTCCGCGGCGGTGGCGTGAGGGGCACTGGATCAACCAGACGCAGGCCGAGCCCGAGGACGGCCGCCAAATACAGGACGGGGACCTCCCCCGAGGGGCATGTTCTCGCCATAGTTTGTGGCGCCCCCGAAGAGCGCCGTCGCCGGCACCGCGAGGGACACACCGCAGCGCTCCTTCGCCGTCATCCGTGAGCCCCAGGCCAGCACAGAAATCACCGTGGACCCCGCGGCGACGAGCCACAGGGCTAAAACAGGGATCTCCGAGAGGTTCACAACGCTCCTCGCTTCTCTGCCGCCGGGCGGCGGCGTTGCCACCGAGGGCCCGCGGTCACGGGCCTCTCGGTGGCCACGTCGTTGTTCGAATGCTACGTGTCCACGTCGGGTTTCATGGTGTAGCAGCCGTTCGGCTCGATCAGCAGTTGTTCCGCGGGCGTTGGCCAACCAAGCGCGCTGACAACGACGTTGGCATTCCGGCGTGTGCGTGGTGTGTATTGTGACGCGCCGCCATATGGCATCGGCTCGTGACAGCCGGTGCGGCGGGCGTAGTGGCAGCGTTTGGCCGTGGCTTGGTGGCGTCGTCTGTAGCGAGATCAGTTAAGCACGCGGTCAGGTTGCCGACCAGGTCCGGCACGGTGGAACTGTCGGTGCGTGGGCCGGGTAGCAGGCAATCTCGGCCAAGTCAGCCCCCTCACGGTCAAGCACCCTCCGTCCGCTACGCGCACAAAAGTCTCGGAATCGCCCCGACACGCCCAACACCTGTGCCGGGAATCTCCATCAGCCCCGTTGGCAGAGGATCACTGCCATGAGTAAGGACACCACCCCTGCCGGGCTGCGAAGCGGGGAACGCCACGGCGAACACACTGGCCGCCGAGGTGGCACGCTGTTCATCGCAACCCAACAGGGCGTGAACACCTGTACGAAAACGGGTAGTGTGCCGACTTGTACCGCAGGAAACGATTCGTCGGCCCAACAACCCGCGCAGTCGGGGGAGTTCGGGGCGTCGCTTCCGTGTCTGCACCGTCGTATTCCGTACGGGAAGGATGCACGTGTTGTCCTCGTCGTTTTGAAGCAGACGCCGGATACTCACCACCCTCGCCGGGGCAGCCGCCGCCCCCGCTCTCCCCTCCATCGTCACCCTGACCGCCACCCCGGCCCACGCCGCCGGAACCACCGCCACGGACCCCGGCCTGCCGGACACCGACCGGGGCAAGGCCGTATGGGCATACAAGATCGGCGGTCGCGCAGTCCGCGAGGCCGCCGCCGCCCTCACCGGCTCCCCGGCCGCCGCCGCCTTCCTGACCAGCGAACTGCCCGCCGCGAAGGCGGAAGACAACCGCTTCGCCGTCCTCACCGGCCTCCCTTACGCGGGCAAGGCCGTCCGTGAGACAGCCGGCGCGGCGTTATCCGCCGGGGACGACGCGATCGCCTCCTACTTACGCGACGGCTACAAGGAATTCGTCGAGCAGGACCGGCGGGTCGCGGTGTTCACCGTCATGAACAACAGCGGCGTTGCTGTGAAGCGGGAGGCGGCCAAGGCGCTGGAGCAGGACACTCAGGCAGCTCTGAGGACATTCCTGGAACAAACCCAGTACACCGCGCACCAGGAAGACGAGAAGGTGGCGGTCTTCTCCATCCTCAACACCGCCTCTCCGGAGGTGAAGAAGTACGCGCAGCGTGCCTTGGACGACGGATCCCCCGAGGCGATCCACAAGTTCCTCCTCTCCGGCCAGTACATCGCCCGCGCCCGCGACGAAGAGACCGCGACGATCAGCCAGTTGGTTGACATCGTGGAACGGGAGGGCAAGCGGGCGCAGCTGCAGACGGAGAAGGCCGTTGCCGCCTCGGACCGCGCGAAGGAGGCCGCCGAGAAGGCCAAGGCCGCTGCTTTGAAGGCGGCGGAGGAGGCGAAGGCGGCCAAGGACGACGTACGCAAGTCAGCAAATGCGGCGAACAACGCCGCGAGCGCCACACGCGGAGCCGCCGACGCCGATGAGATCGCCCGACTGAGATCCGAGCTGATTCTCTCTGAACCGCTCGACGAGAACTGGCTCGCAATGTGCCGCAATCTGCTGGCCGTGCGTCTTGGGCCCGGCGGTGACGCCAGGGCCTACGTCATTGACGCGCTTACCGGCGGACGGTCGGTCAGTCAGCTCAATTCGACAACGTAGACGTCGTAATTGGCCTGGAGCTCGGCTCGGCGGTCGCCGTCGAGGGCAGTGAGCATCTCGTTGTCGTTGTCGGCCTGTTCATCGGCCCATGTGCGCGCGGCGGGCGGGAGCTGGTCCCAGTCGACCGGCCGGCCGGGTTGCATACTCCCCAGTGGTGCGGCGATGAGCGTGACGGTGCGCTGGCCCACGGGAACTCCTTTAGGTTACCGACGGCAATCATGGCGATCTTAGCGGCGCGAACCGGGCGGGCGGGGTGGGCGGGGCGGCGAGTATCAATCGATGCAGGCGGATCGGGCGACCCGACGCGACGCTTCGTTGGCGTGCCTTCGTAAACCTCCCGGCCGAAGCGGTCGCGGAGGTGTTGTCATCTCTGATGCGTTGTCCCCGCTGGTAGCGACGGCGCGCTGACCTGGCCCGACTGGGTTGAGTTTCAACGGGAGGCTGAATCTGTCGCCGTGGAGTCAATCTGCATCGGCGCAACCGGCCAACCTTGTCGGCGAGTTCCCGGTCTCACGATGCGGGGTAAATCACCGCCCTGCGGTCCTTGGTCTCTCCTCTTGGGCTGGTGAGGAACGTGGCGCGGGTGAGCGCCCACGGGGCTTCCAGCGAGTGCCCCAGGCGGAGGGGTTCCAGGGCGGTGCCTCTCCCGACAGGGCCAGGACAGCACGACGGCGTCAGCCTGCTGGAGCAGGTCGAATGCGATCAGGCGCGCCGGCTGCTCGTGGGCGAGCCCGGCCACGGTCTGGGGCGTTCTGGGGCTGGCCACTCCGCCGACCGGACCGCCGAATGCCGAGCCGGTGCCCCGTGGTCGGCCGCTTCACCGTACGGGCGTGCCCGTCGTCCCCGTGGGAATTTCCTCGATGCCGAGTACCCGCAGCAGCTCCAGCCGCTCGCGGGCCTCGGCGTCCGCCGAGGTGAGCACCAGCAGCTGCTGCCCCTGGTCGGGAGTGACCAGGGTCTCGCGGTCCATCAGCAGGCGGCCCACCCGCGGGCGCGCAGGTCGGCCACGAGGTGGCGGGCGTAGGACTCTGTCCGCGAGTGCGTCCGCTACTTCGGCCCGGACTATACCGAGGGTGGTGCCAAGGAGTGCGACGAGTTTCCCTTCGCCAGCACCATCGAAGGTTCGGCGCAAGCTGGGTACAACATTCATGTGGAGAAGGACAACTTCTCCGTGCTGCCCGTACCCGGTGCAGAGGAGGGTGCCGGCGGCAACTCCTGAGCGGCTTCTGCAACGCCAACAGGATCATCGACGGACTGGACGACGGCTTCATCGTCAAAATCAACTGACCCGACGGGGAAGCGGCCGACGCGGCACGGAGCGAGCTGCGTCGACCCGCAGCCTCAGGAACCCTCCGGCCAAAAATCAATCATGTACTTCTCCACTCCGTAAGCGACGCCTTCGGTCCGCGTCACTTTCTCGACCTCAGCCCTTCCTGTGCAGCCGACGTGGACCCGCCACAATCCTGGTGTGCCCGGGCGGATCAACTGGTTCGAACGACCCACGGCCGTGGTCCACACGGCGATATCCCCGGTCGTCGTCTCGAAGTCGACCTCTCCCTGCTCGTCCCAGTCGACCTTCTCGGGCTCGGGTTGGGCATCCCAGACGCGTACGGTCACCGCTGCGGTATGGGTGTGACCGCCGCTGAAGAGATCGAACCGGCGCACATGCTGGTTCAAGAACACTCCCCATTCGTAGCCGTCCCCGAACCGCACGGGCACCGCGCTGTCGTCCAACTCCTGAAAACCGAATCCCCGGAAATCGACTTCGACATCCAGCAGTTGGTGCCGCAGTAAGTCGGCCACGAATTCCTCCTGGTCACAGACAGCCTCTTCTTCACCCTGGGGTGAGCCGTCATCGGGCACTATAAGCACCCACGGGGACACGCCACGGCGTACCGAGTACGACGAAGGCCAGGCCGCCGACTGGATTCGCCACCGCGTTGGCGGGCCGGGAGGCGCCAGCCGGCTGTAGCGTCATTCCGACACCTTGCACTATTCGCCGCTACGGAAGCTTCAGAGGGCGAGTAGCGGCGCAAGTAGCCCCGCAACTGCGGTTCGAGTCGGGACAGACGGGTTCCTTCGCCACAGCTGGCCGCCCCAGTGCGGCGGCGCGTTCGTCGTCTCCCGGTTCGCGGACCACTTCGCGCCACGGCGGCATGCAGGGCCCGCATCTACGCCCGCGCCCTGCGGCTGCGTTCGCCGGGCTTGAAGCAGACAGCGCGACACCGCTCATTCTGCGTCGGTCAAGCCCTCATCCTGCGCATACCTCACAGGCACAGCCTTACAGGCTGCGGGAGCCCCACCTCAGCAGAACGCACCGACATCACTCATTCAGGTTGAGTACCTCGCATTCCTCCATCAATGCGAACCAGCAAAGATTCACTACGGTATCAACTCGGCACATTCCTACTAGAGTTGTAAAAGGCTCACAACCACTGGAGTGCAGCACACCATGAAAACCCGTATGCGTGCCGTCCTTCCTGCCCTGGCGCTGGCACTCACCACTCTGGTCGCGCCGGCCCAAGCCGCCACGGCAACGGCCGACGAGCGGCCGACCATGCGTCCAGTCGCCTGCACCGGCGAGCACCTGGGCGATCCCCGCCTGGGACCCAAGCACCTGCCCCGCTCCTGGGAGGCTCCTGTCGGCCCGCTACTCAAGGGCTACCAGCGCACCGGCGGCCTGTCCCCGAAGGTGTTCCTGGCCAAGTACTGGAAGGAGGAGTCCCCCCAGGGCCCGGCCGGGTGGAAGTACCCGCCCAACGACGGCTTCGCCGAGGTCAACGATGAGGTCGACAAGCACGTGGAGGTCCTGGAGCCCGGAAAGGACCTGGACCGCTTCGGTTCCGAGTACGGCTCCTACCTCGCTCCCGCCGGCGACCCGTACGCCAAGCGTGCCCTGCCCCCGCAGAACCTCAACACCCGCGAGCCGGCCCACCCCTGTGACTACCACCGCTACACCGTCAAGCGACCGTTCGCCGTCTGGCAGGGCAGCATCGCCCCCTGGTTCGCACAGCGCGGCGGCGGACAGCAGATCAAGCTCGACCCCACCCTGCTCAACCCCGGCGAGGGCCGGCGCCTGAACGTCAAGTGGCTGCTGGATCAAGGCTATCTAACCCCGGCCGCAGGGTAAGAAGGCCAGATTGAACCGCTACGCGTTGCAAGACGCCCTGCGGACTGCGGGTGTGGCCGACGGCTACTACTACATCGAAGGAGTCCACGAACCCGCACCCCTGCCCACCGACTTCCTCTACCTACGACGCTCACCGGACAGTCCCGGCCTGTGGGAGACGGGTGCCTGTGAACGCGGCACCTGGGAGACCATCACCCAGCACACACAGGAAGAGGACGCCTGCACGCATCTGCTACGGCTACTGATCACAGACTGAACGCCTGCCTGGCTCCAACGCGGCGGCCAGGAGCCGCAGGACGGCGTACGCGCGGTCACGCTGACGGCGATCGCCGCCCAAGCCGACGTGCAGCTCCCGCTCGGGCAGCGGCGACGTTGTCAGTGGTGCGTGTAAAAATCGATCGCATGACCGCCGATCTTCTCCCGAACCCGTCGAACCCCAACTCGTCGATGCTGTACGTCGATTGGGTCCTGGCTCACGACCCCGGTGCCGAACCTGCCGCGCGGCAGTTGACCGAGGAGATGCGGGAAGGGCTGTACCGGGCCTACGAGAAGCCCGGCCGGTTCGTGGACGGCCTGGAGCGCCAGGCGCGGCAGTTGCCGCCCGCGCATCTGCCGTGGTTCTGGGACACGGTGGGGCACCGGATGATCCGGTCGCTGCCGAAGCACGCCGGGCGGGTGTACGCGCTGGCGCGGAAGGCCGAGCGGGACCACGCGCTGCCGGTGGACGTGGAGCTGCGTATCGGGAACGCGCTGCTGTTCGCGCGGGCCGGGGCGCTGCCCGCCAAGGAGTTCACGGCGCATCAGAAGTGGCTGGCCGGCGCGCTGCCGCCGGAACGCGCCCACGAGGAGTTCGTGCGGTTCCTGTCCGCCTGGACGGCCTCCCCCGGGGATCTGCCCGCCGATCTGGCGAAACTCCTCCGGGCCTCGGCCCGCGCCGCGGGGCTGGGGATTCAGGAGGAGGCCCGCCTGCTGGGCGGGGTACTGCTCGCGGCGCGTGGCAAGGCAGTGCCGGCCGCCCTGCTCGACGCGGCGGTGGCCGTTCTCGGCGGGCACCCGCAGGAGGGCGGGGCCACCGCTGACGAAGACCTGAACGCCGTACTGCTCGACCTGTTCCCGCCCGCCAAGGGCGAGGTCGCGCCCTGGCTGCGGCTGCTGCGGCGCACGGGCACCGTGGACGCCGTCGCCTCGGGACGCCTCACCCCGGAGGGCGGGGTGACGGCCTGGCTGTCCCGGTTCGCGTACGAATACTCGTACCGCCCCGCGCGGCACGGCGGCATCGAGCGCCGCCTGATGCCGCCGGAGCTCTTCGAGGTACTGGAGCGGTTCGCCCCCCGGCTGCACGCCGCAGGCATCCCGGTCACCCTGCACAAGTCCCGGCACTACTACTCCGAGCTGGACGCGGACCTGCTGGACGTCTGCCTGGCCGAGGGCATCGCGGTGGAGGACCCGGGGGAGGCCGTCCTGCTGGTGTTCTGGGGCGACCGTTCGCGCCGCGACCTGAAGGCCCTCGCCGCCCACCCGGTCTTCGGGCCCCGTCTGGAGGGCACGGTCCATGAGGGCGTGCACGGCCACGGTCGCGGCGAAGGCGGCGGAGGCGGCGGTACGGCGATCACCCTGCTGCCCGGCAACGAGGGCATCGCCGCCGAGGTTCTGGCACGGATCAGCACCCTGCTCGACGCCCTGCGCGGCGGCGGGCTCGGCGCCGCCCACGAGGCCGTCGACGAGCTCACCACCCTCCTCGACCGGCCGACCGCCACCGCCCTCGACGGCATCGAAGAGTCTCTCGCATCCCTCGACCTCACCGGCCCGCTGACCCGCGCCCTGCGCGCCGGTCTGCCGGAGGAGCTTGCCTGGCCCGCCCTGGAGGAGGCCCTCACCGAGCTCCCCCTGGCCGAGATCACGGCCGTGACCTGCACCTGGCCCGTCCTGACGCTCTACTCCCGCGACCGGGCCGTCGCCGTCGACCACGCGGGCCGCCGCGGCTCCTGCACCTTCCGCGTCCCCGACGACGCGCCCCTGCACACCGTGCACTACGCGGGCGGGAAGTTCCTGGTCCGCTGGGCGACGAACGCCTTCTGGGCGGACGCCCCGGACGACGTCTTCGAGCCGGAGCAGCTCGGAGGCATGTCCCCGTACGGAGGCTCGATCAACGGCGCCCTCGGCTTCCAGTTCGAGACCGCGGACGGCGGCGGACGGCACGACGGGGAGCGCGTGCTGCGCCCCGGCGGCCACGAGGGCATCGGCAGGCACGAACTCCAGATGTCGGACGGCGAGCGGCTGTGGAGCGCGGAGGTGTACGGGGACGACTGGGCGCGCGTCGACCCGGCCACCGGCACACGCACCGGGGACGACACCCTGCCGGACTTCCCCGGCACGGGCGTCCTGCCCCCGGGCACGGCGGTCCTCAAGGACGCCCTCTCCCTGGCGCCGATGCCGCCCGGCGCTTTCGAATCCCCGCTGGGTCAGGTGGGTTCCCTGGTCGGCTGCCGGGTGCTGTTCCGTACGGAACACCGGATCTACGCACCGGACCGCTTCGTCCTGGAGGGGATCGACGGCCGGGAGGCGACCTACCGGATCTCCCGGCAGGGCCAGACGCCGTGGGGAATCCTGCGGCTGCCCGAGGGCGGCGAGGACGGCGTGCTCGCGGAGGACATCAACGTCCGTTGCTGTGCCACTGAGGACGGGTCACTGCTGTGGGAAGTACGTGGCTTCCCGGACCCCGAGCACCCGTGGAACAAGCCTTCGCCCATCGCCGGCCCCGCGCCGCTGCCCCCGCCCGCCTACTGGCACTTCCTCGTCCCCCGGGACCCGGCCTCCTCGGCCGCGTTGCGGGCCGTGGACGACACCACGGTTCGCCGCCTCCTGTCGGACGCCCCCGAGCTCACCCATGACGTGCTCCCCGGGGTGGCGGACCCGGTGGTCCTTGAGGGGGTGCTGCGCGCGGTCCGGCTGGCGGCGGACGTACGGCGCCGCCGCGAGGAACTGTCCCGGCGCGTCGCCATCATGCGGTCGGGTTCCGTGGTCACGCTGAAGAACCCGGTGCCGGACACGGACATGGCCGTGGCCCTGCGCGGGCTGCGGCACGAGCCCATGGCGTGGAACGCTCCCCGCCCCCAGCCGCAGCCCGCCATGCTCACCGCCGTCGCCGTCGACGGCCGCCATCTGCGCGGTGAAATCGACGACGAGACCCGGCGGGCCGTGCTTCCGGCCCGTCCCCTGGACTGGACGGTGCTGCTGGGCTCGATCGAGGCGGTGGCCTGGCGGGCGATCATGTCCACGACGAGCGACTCCGAACGGGCTTCGCTGCACGCTCTGCTGGAGATCTGGCGCGCGCAGCCGTTCGCCGAGCGCGGTACGAGCTGGCGTACGGGGCGGGCACCGGCGTCCTCCCTCACGGCACACCGGGCGGCAGGCCACCTGATCGCGTCGGGCCCGGAGGACGCCGCCGGGGAGCGGTTCATCCAGCCGGCCACGGACCCGGCCCCGGCGGAGGTGACCGAGTGCGGAGTCGTCACGGTCACCCGTGACGACTCCGCCCGCCTGGCCCGCCTCGCCGAACTCCTGGCTGAGCGGGGCCCCTTGCCCCTCTCCCCCTCAGCCGTGGCGGCCTTCTCCCGCCGTACGGGAGTCCGGCGGGCCGTCGCTGCCCTGGCGCTGGGGGGCCTGCCCGACGGCGCCGGGCGGGAGTACGACAAGCTGCTGCAGTCGGCTCCGTTCAACGCGAGCAAGTCCGTGGCGTGGGCGTACGCCGAGTACCGCCTCGGGGAGTCCGGCCGCCTGGCCGTCCTCGCGGCCGGCCTGCCCGAAGACCCCGCCGAGTTGCCCGGCCTCTGGACGGAGGACGGCATGATCGCTGCCGCCGAGCGCATGGCGGACGCGTGGATCGGTGTCCTCGGCCGAATCCCGTACGTGGATGAAGAGCTGGCCGATGGCCTGGAGGCCGACCTCGGCATCACCGGCGACTGGGCCCACCGCCTCGCGGCGGGCGAGGCGATCCCCGCCAGGGAACAGGAGTTCGCGCTGGTCGAGGGCAGCGTCCCGGGGTCCTTCTCCCTGCACCGCGACGAGGCCGACGGCACGACCGGCTCGTGGATGAGCCGCGAGGACCTGCCGCATGTGGTCCCGGCCACCGCCCTGATCTGGGCGCTCACCGAGCGTCCCGTGGGCGATCCGTCCGTCGCCTGGGCCACCGGCTTGTACGAGGACCTGCGCACCCTGCTGGACTGCCCCACCTATCTGGTCCCCCTGCGCCTGGACCGGGCCCTCGCCGCCTCCGTGCCGACAGACCCGTCCTTCAAGCCGTACGGAGGCCGGTTCCACCTGCGCGGCAGGCCGTACCAGCCGGGCGGCCACAGCCTCCCGACGGTGTACGACAACGGCAGCCTCGTCGTCACCGTTCCGCACGGCGACGTCTTCCTCCGCGCCTCGACCCCGGACCCGGCCCGGCTCCACACCCCGGACGGCGGCCTGGCCCGCATGATCCGCCGCGCCACCACCACTCCGGTCCCGCCGGGCTCGTACGAAGCGAACCCGCTCCTCAGCGTCCCCGACCTGGTGAACGAGGCCGCCACCGCCCTCGCTCTCGGCGTGGACGCCGCCGCCCTCTACCTCCAGCTCCTGACCCTGGCCCACCCCACGGACCGCAACATCCGCCGCTGGAACGGCTGGTCGGCCGCCCACCACAGGGCCGCCCAGTCCGCCCTGGCCACCACCGGCCTCATCGAGGCGGACAAGCGCCCTCGGGCCGGCCGCACGGCTTTCGTCCCCGGCCCCTGGACCGACCTCAAGGCGCCTCATCTCCCCCTGGAGACCGTCAAACTGACCGCTTACCTCGCCCCCAATTCCAACGGCAAGTACCTGCACGGCCCCTTCTGCCGCCTGCTCTCTCCGGTGCCGCCGCACGAACTGTTCGCCCAGGCCTGGGCGGCGGCGGAGACGAACCGGGGAGCCCGGCCATGAACCTCCGCCCGGAGAGCCTGCGCCCCGAACTGCTGCCCCCGCCCCTTCCTCCGTACCGCCTGGCCGAGATCGGCCGCGCGATCGAGCGCATAGCCGCCGCCTGCAACAAGATGACCGGCCACTGCTACGAGCCCTACGATTCCGCCTCGTACCACGGGTCGCGCAGTCTGGCGGAGTTCACGCGGGAAGCCGCGTGCCCGGCGCATCGTCTTCTTCCTGGTGCTCGGGCCGACGCCGCCGCCCGCTCAGTCGGTTGCGAGGACCCACGCATGCTGCGCCGCCTCCGCGCCCGCACGGCCCGACTGCGTCAGGTAATCCAGCGCCCCTTGGTACGGCAGGTCAGCGCACCATTCCGCGTGGTTTGAGCGCGACGGGCGGCAGTTCAGGAGCGGGCAGCCGACCCCCGTCGTAGCCATGCACTTCCCCGAACCGAGCGCCGGCCACCCAGTCCGAACGCGCCTGTGCGAGTCGGCCCCGCACCCGCGGGGATGTTCCGTGCCCGAGGTACCCCTCGTTGCTGCGTGGGGTGTCGGCCCCGCACCCGCGGGGTTGGGACCCGCTCCGGCGTCCTGCCCACTCCGTACCCGAGTGCGCCGGGAGGATCCCATCCACGGTATGGATGAGCCGGATACGGGATTCGGATCGCGAAGAGGATGGCGGCGCGGCCACCAACAGCTCATAGTCGTCCCTACCCGCACGCCGCTGTCCGGACCAGCCGCCGACGTGCGGCCGTCCTCAGCATGCCGTGCGCCGTCGGCGCCCGTGAAAGGCATGCCCGCTCCCGTACAACGTCCAGTGGAGTCGCCATGCCCGGTTCCGTTCCCCCGCCCCCTTCCGCCGCGGTCGATGACGCCGCTCCGTCGCCCGTGGCCGTCTCGGGCCCGGGCCATCGACTGCGCGTGACCCTGCTGATGGCGGGCAGCTGTCTGCCGATCCTGGGGGCGGTGCTGATCGCCCCCGTGCTGCCGAAGATGCAGGACTACTTCGCGTCCGTCCCGGGGGCCGAGGCGCTGGTTCCGCTCGCGCTGACCGTTCCGGCTCTGTCACTGGCACTGCTGGCCCCGTTCGCCGGGGTGATCGTGGACCGGCTGGGCCGCAAGCGCCTGCTGATCGTGGCGACCCTCCTGTACGCAGTGTTCGGCACGGCCCCGCTCTGGCTGGACTCGCTCGGCGCCATCATCGCCAGCCGCGCCCTGGTCGGCGTCGCCGAGGCCGCGATCATGACCTGCTGCACCACGCTGATCGGCGACTACTACTCCGGTCACCAGCGGGTGAAGTACCTCGCCCTGCAGACCATGTGCGCCTCCGCGTCGGCCACCGTCTTCTTCGTGCTCGGCGGCGCCGCCGGCGCGGCGGGCTGGCGTGTGCCCTTCTGGGTCTACGCCGTGAGCCTGGTGCTCGTCCCGCTGATGGCCGTCGCTCTCCCCAACCCGGCGGCCCGCGCGGTCGGCGCGGTCGGCGCGGTCGGCGCGGTCGGCGCGGTCGGCGCGGTCGGCGCCGAGGCTCCGGCCGGGGCGGAGGCCCGCCGTCCGTTCCCCTGGCGGCAGTTGGCGGGCATCTGTGCCCTCACCTTCTTCGGGGCGATGGTCTTCTACACGGTCCCGGTGGAGATGGCATACCTGCTGGACGACCTCGGGGTGGAGAACCCCGGTGCGATCGGCCTGGCCACGGCGGTCGCGAGCGCCGCCACCGTGGGCGGAGCGGTCACCTTCGCCCGGCTGAAACGCTCCCCCGAACCGATGCTGCCCGCCGTCTTCGCGGTCTGCGCAGCCGGCTTCGGCGTCATGTTCCTGGCAGACAACGCCCCGCTGCTGGTCGTCGGAGCGGTGATCAACTGCCTGGGCACGGGCATGCTGCTGCCCGCGCTTCTCACCAGTGCCATGTCCCGTCTGGCGTTCAAGGACCGCGGCCGGGGCACGGGGCTGTGGATCGCGGCCTTCTTCGGCGGCGAGTTCGTCTGCCCGCTGGTGCTGCTCGCCCTGGGTTCGGCGGTCGGCAGCCTGGCGGGTGCGGTGGGCGTGCTGGGGCTGGCCGCCGCGGTCGTCGCGGCGGGACTGTGGAGGGCCCGGCGCCGCGCCGGCGCCGCGGATCCCCGGCCGCTGCCGAAGCAGTTGGCCTGAGGCCGTGGAAGCCGACGGGGCCGGGGAGTACCGACGGCGGTGCCCCGGCCCCGTCACGTGTGTCGGCCTCGCCGTCGTACCGGACGACGGCGAGGCCGACCCGTGCCGAACGCCGAATACACCCTGCCGTGGGGCGGGGTCCCGCCGGCTACCGCCTGCCGCCGGGCCGGGATCAGAGCCCCTCCTGTGCCGGCCCCTCGCCCTGTACGGCGGGTACGGCCTCGTCCGTGCCGCGGCCCCTGAGCGTCGCTCCCACCTCCGCGGCCTTCTGCCGCAGCCAGATGTGGGCCGCGTCCTGGGCGTGCACCGGGTGCCACCACATCGCCTCCTGCACCGGAACCGCCTCGAAGGGGCAGGGCAGGACGCGCACGGCGGCGGAGCGGACCGCTCTGCGGGCCAGGCGCTCCTGGATCATCGCGATCCGACGGGTGCCCTCGACCATGTGGGGCAGCAGTTGGAAGGTCTGCACGGAGACCTCCACCCGGGGGCTGATGCCGAGCATGCTGAGCTGGCGGGCCGCCGGCGCGTCGTAGGGGCGCTGGTAGACGGCCCAGGGCAGGTGGGCCAGCTGGCCGAGGTCGAGTGCGTCGCCCACCTCGGGGTGGTCGTCGGCGATCATGCACAGCCAGCGGTCCTGGAAGAGGTCGACGGCGGGAAAGCCGTCGATGACGCCGTGCGGCATCAGCAGTCCGTCGACGGTGCTCAGCACGGTCGCGGTGTTCTGCACGACGGACGGCGCCGGGTGCTGGAAGACGAGCCGGATCCCGGGCGCCTCCTCGTGCAGGGCGCGGGCGAGCGCGGCGCCGAACACGGCCGCGCCATAGTCGGAGGCGAGCAGGGTGAACTCGCGGGTCTCGGCACCCGGCTCGAAGTCGGCCTGGCTGGCGAAGACGCGCTCCAGCAGGTCGCACGCGGTGGCGCTGCGGTCGCGCAGCGCGACGCCGAGCGGGGTCAGCTCGTAGGAGTTGCCGGTCCGGGCGAGCAATTCGTCGTCGAAATGGCGGCGCAGCCGGGCCAGCGCCGCGCTCATGGCGGGCTGGCTCAGCCCGACGCGCCCGCCGGCCCGGGTGACGTTGCGCTCCTCCAGCAGCGCGCGCAGGGCGAGGACCAGATTGAGGTCGAGTCGGGACAGGTTCACCAAGGCACCACCTATGCAAACAAGAGCCATCCACGCCATGGATTTGCCGCATCCACAGGATTGATTTCCGTGATTGGCAGATCGGGGCCAGAGTAGACCGCGACCCAGCGGGAGGAAATCTGATGGCAACGCTCGCGCAACCTGCCGGCCCGTTCGCGCTCGGCACGGTCTCCGCTCCGGACGGGGAGCCTTTCCCCGCTCTCTTGGCCAAGGACCGGGTACTCGACCTGAGCAAAGCCCTGGACTGGGCACCGTCCGGCGTGCGTGCCGTGGTGGAACGGTGGGAGGAGACCCTCCCCGTCCTGCGCGCCCTGGCGGACGACGACACCCTCGACTGGCGGCCGCTGGAGGGCCTGCGGGTGCACGCCCCACTGGAGCCCCGCCAGATCTTCCAGTCCGGCGCCAACTACCGCCAGCACGTGATCGACCTCGAGGTCGCCCATCGCTCCCCCGACGACCCGCGCACCGTGGAGGAGGCACGCGCGGAGATCGCCGCGGTCATGGACCGCCGGGCGGCCGAGGACCTGCCGTACGTGTTCATCGGCCTGCCCAGCACCATCGCCGGCCCGTACGACGACGTCGTCCTGCCTTCCTGGGCCGAAAAGCCGGACTGGGAGCTGGAGTTGGCGGCTGTCATCGCCAAGCCCGCCTACCAGGTCTCCGTCGAGGAGGCCGCCGAGTACGTCGCCGGATACACCATCGCCAACGACCTCACCGACCGCGCCACCGTCTTCCGCCGCGACATGAAGGCCATCGGCACCGACTGGCTGCGCAGCAAGAACGCCCCCGGCTTCACCCCGCTCGGGCCCTGGATCGTCCCCGCCGAGTCGATCGCCGACCCGGGTGACCTGCGGGTCACTCTGAAGCTGAACGGCGAGACCATGCAGGACGAGTCCACCAAGGACATGCTCTTCGGCGTGGCGCGGCTGGTGTCGTACATCTCCCAGACCGCCCAGCTCCTGCCCGGCGACCTCGTGCTGACCGGCAGCCCGGCCGGCAACGGCATCCACTGGGGACGGCTGCTGCGCGACAGCGACGTCATGGAGGGATCCATCACCGGACTGGGCGTGCAGCGCACCCCATGTGTGGCGGAGAAGTCGTGAGCCCGGACCGCCACGACCCCGAGGGCGCGATCGCCGAGGCCGCCAAGGCGTACTCCAACTGGGGGCGCTGGGGCGAGGACGACGTGCTCGGCACGCTGAACTTCCTCGACGAGGCCAAGCGGCGCGAAGGCGCGGCGCTCGTGCGCCGCGGCGTCAGCTTCTCGCTGTCGCAGCGGTTCGACATGAACGGCCCGCAGAAGGGCTGGCGCCGGCGGACCAACCCGGTGCACACCATGCTCGACACCGGCACCGACGCGGCTCTTGGCAACCAGGGCTTCCCGCACGGCATCGGCGGCGCGGACGACGTGATCGCGATGCCGTTGCAGTGCTCCACCCAGTGGGACGGCCTCGGGCACATTTTCGACCACGGCAAGGCCTGGAACGGACGCGACGCGGAGAAGGTCGTCACCTCCGACGGCGACCTGGTCACCGGCATCGAGCACATGGCCCCGTACGTGGCCGGGCGCGGGGTGCTGCTGGACGTCGCCCGGGTCATCGGTGACGACGACGGTGAACCGGAACTGCCGGACGGTTTCGCAATCTCCGCGGAGCACCTGACCGCGACCGCGGAGGACCACGGCGTGAGCGTCGGCCGCGGCGATATCGTCCTCGTCCGCACCGGACACCTCGCCCGCACCCGGCGGGACGGCTGGGGCGACTACGCGGGCGGCCCCGCGCCCGGCCTGTCGTTCACCACCGCCGACTGGCTGCACGGCAGCGAGATCGCCGCGATCGCCACCGACACCTGGGGCTTCGAGGTACGGCCCAACGAGTTCGAGAACGCCTTCCAGCCGCTGCACCAGATCGTCATCCCCAACATGGGCCTGCTGATCGGCGAGATGTGGGACCTCGACACCCTCGCCTCGGACTGCGCGGCGGACGGCGTGTACGAGTTCTGGCTGACCGCCGCGCCCCTGCCCATCACCGGAGCCGTCGGCTCCCCGGTCAACCCCATCGCCGTCAAATAGCACGCACAGCTGCCGGATGCGCCCTTCCCCGGACAGCAGCGGCGCATCCGGCCCCCACCGCTCCACCCGCTCTGCCGGGTGACCCGTCACACCCCCTGGCCCGCACTCGCGGCGGGCGAGCCGCACCCCCGCCGCCCGAAGTCGCGCGGCCCAACCCCGGGAGGTACCCCCGACATGACTGACAGCCCCACCCTCCCCCAGCCTCCGGCCAGGGGTACCCCCATCGTCCTGGTCGTCGGCGGAGGCACCTCCGGAAACGCCCTGACCGTCCTGCTGCGCCGGGCCGGGATCGCCGTCGACCTCGTCGAGGTGAGCCCCGACTGGAAGGCCTCCGCCGGCGCCGGCATCACCCTCCAGGGCAACGCCCTGCGCGTGCTGCGCGAGGTCGGAGTCCTCGAAGGCATCGAGAAAGACGGATACGCCGCCGAAGGCGTCGCCGTCCTCGCACCCGACGGCACCGTGCTGCACGCCCACGAGGAACTCCGCACCGGCGGCGACGACCTGCCCGCCCACGTAGGCATGCAGCGGCCCAGGCTCCAGCAGCTCCTCATCGACCAGGTGCGCGCCTCGGGCGCCGACGTCCGCCTCGGCACCACGGCCACCGCCTTCCAGCAGGACGGCGAGGGCGTGGACGTGACCTTCTCGGACGGCACGAGCCGCCGCTACGACCTGGTGGTCGGCACCGACGGACTACACTCCACCACCCGCTCCATGATCGGCATCACCGACAAACCCGAACCCACCGGGATGGGCATCTGGCGCGCCCCCGCCCCCCGCCCGGCCGGTGTCCGCCGCACCGAGATGATCTACGGCGGCCGCTGTTTCATCGCCGGGTACTGCCCGACCAGCGAGGACACGGTCTACGCCTACCTCGTCGAACCGGCCCGCGACCGGGCCTCGCTGAACCCGGACGCGTACGCCGACGAGATCCGGGCGCTCAGCGAGGGCTACGGCGGCGCGTGGGAGGAGCTCCGCACCGCGTTCACCGACCCGAAGGCCGTCAACTACGTCTGGTTCGCCCGGCACTTGGTGGAGGGCCCGTGGCACCGCGGCCGGGTCGTGCTCGCCGGAGACGCCGCCCACGCCTGCCCGCCCACCTTCGCCCAGGGCGCCGCGATGTCCCTGGAGGACGTCCAGGTCCTCGCCGAACTGCTGACCCGCCGGGACGACTGGGACGACCAGCTCCTCACCGATTACCACGCCCGACGACTGCCCCGTGTACGCATGGTCGTCGACGCCTCCGTCCAGCTCGGCCAGTGGCTGCTCGACGGGGTGCGCGACGCGGACGTGCCCGGACTGATGCGCCGCACCCTGGGTGCGCTGAAGGAACTTCCGTGACCATGACCGATCCCGTGACGTCCGCGCCGACGATCGACGTCCACGCCCACCTCCTGCTTCCGGAGGCCGAGGAGGCCGTTGCCGGTCATCCCGGTCTCGCCGAGGCCCATAACCTCGACGCCCGCCGCAACGGCTCGGCGGCCCTGGCCGTGAACGGTCCCATGGTCGGTGAGCGCGTGCCGCGGCTGACGGACGCCGCCGTCCGCCTGGCGGCGATGGACACGGCCGGCGTGGACGTGCAGCTGGTGAGCCCCTCGCCGTCGCACTACCACTACTGGGCCGAGCCCCGACTGGCCGAGCGCGTCTGCCGATTGGCCAACGAGGGCACCGCCGCGCACTGCGCGAAGGCCCCCGACCGGCTGCACGGCCTCGGCCTGATCCCCCTCCAGCACCCCCGCCTCGCGCCGGAGCTGCTCGACCACGCACTGGAGCAGGGACTGAGGGGCGTAGAGATCTCCTCGCACGCGCCGGGGCCGGGCGGGACGCGGGAGGTGGAGCTCTCCGACCCTCGGCTCGCACCCTTCTGGGCGCGCGCGGAGGAGACCGGTGCCGTGGTCTTCCTGCACCCGTTCGGCTGCACGCTCGACGAGCGCCTGGACCAGTGGTACCTGTCCAACACCGTCGGCCAGCCCACCGAGAACGCGGTCGCCCTCTCCCACCTGATCTTCTCCGGCCTCCTGGACCGCCATCCGGGCCTGAAGCTGATCGCGGCGCACGGCGGCGGCTACCTGCCCACCCACATCGGCCGCTCCGACCACGCCTGGCGAGTCCGCCCCGACGCCCGGAGCTGCGCACGAAAGCCGAGCGGCTATCTGAAGCAGCTGTACTTCGACTCCCTCGTCCACGACCCCCACATACTGCGGCAGCTGCTGCGAGCCGCCGGCCCGGAACGGGTCCTGCTCGGTTCCGACTTCCCCTTCGACATGGGCACGGACGACCCGCTCGGCGCGCTGCGCGCCGCGGACCTGCCCGACCACGACTTCCACTCCGTCCGCGGCGGAAACGCCGCCGCCCTGCTCAACCTCGTCTGAGGAGGAACCCTCATGAGCAACCGCCTGCTCACCCACCTCCGACACGTCGACCTCGCCGTGCCGGACTACGACAAGCAACTCGACTTCTACGCCGGCGTCTGGGGCCTGACCAAGGTCACCGAGGACTCCGGCATCTCCTTCCTGGCCGCCGAGGGCAGCCCCGAGCAGTACGTTGTGCGGCTGCGCAAGGCCGATGAGAAGCGCCTCGACCTGGTCTCGTACGGCGCCGGGAGCACGGCCGACGTCGACACCCTCGCCGAACAACTCCTCGCCGGGGGGGTGCAGTTGATTTCGCAGCCGGGCAAGGTCGACACCCCCGGCGGCGGCTACGGCTTCCGATTCTTCGACGTCGACGGGCGCACCATCGAGGTCTCCGCCGACGTCGAGGTCAGACAGCACCGCAAGATCGAGGAGAAGGAGTCGATCCCGGTCAAGCTGTCGCACGTCGTCCTCAACTCGCCGGACCTCGACAAGACGCGCGGGTGGTACGAGCGCCACCTCGGCTTCCGGCTGTCCGACACGCTCAGCTCCCCGCACATGGGCGAGGTCATGCACTTCATGCGGATCAGCAACCAGCACCACTCCATGGCCATCGCCAAGGGCCCGCACACCGCCCTGCACCACGTCTCCTTCGAGATGCGCGGCATCGACGAGTACATGCGCGGCTCCGGCCGCGTGATGCGGGCCGGCTTCCAGAAGGTCTGGGGCCCGGGCCGGCACATGGCGGGCGACAACACCTTCACGTACTTCCTCGACCCCCACGGCAACACCGTCGAGTACACCACCGAGCTGGAACTGCTGGACGAGGACACCTGGCACCCGCACGTCTACGACTTCTCCAAGCCCGAAGTCACCGACCAGTGGGGCACCGCCAACCCCATGAACGAACTGGTCGCCAAAGAATCCTTCAACGACCCCGACCACGGCTGCTTCGTCGCCCCGCCGGTCTGACCGGCCTGCCTTCCGACCGGCAAGGCCCCCAGACACCCGGGGTCGCGGCGCTCCCCTGTCATGCCCTGACTGCCCGCCGCGCCCCCGGGCCTTCGCGCCCGTCTTCCCTCCGACAGGACCCCTCCCATGCGTTTCGCCACGTACGAGTACCGCAACCGACGCCAGGTGGCCGTCGTCGAAGAGGACGGCACGCTCTACCCCCTGCCCGGCGTCAGCTCATTGGCCGGCCTGCTCGCCGAGGGAGGGGGCCTGGCCGAACTGCTCGACGCGGGCTCCGCGATGCTCGACGTCCCGGCCGGTCCCCACGTCTCCGGCGTACGACTGCTGCCACCGCTCCAGCCGCCCACCGTGCGGGACTTCGTCACCTTCGAGGAACACGTCGAAGGCGTACGACGGTCCGTGGACGGAGCCGCCGGAGTGCCCGAGCGGTGGTACGCGGCCCCGACGTTCTACTTCGCCAACCCCTATGCGGTGTACGGCCCGCACGACGACATCCCCGTGCCCCCGGGGTCGAGCGTGCTCGACTTCGAGCTCGAAGTCGCCGCCGTGATCGGGAAGGAGGGCCGCGATCTCACCCCCGAGGAGGCCCGCGACCACATCGTCGGCTACACCGTCTTCAACGACTGGTCCGCCCGCGACTTGCAGTCCGCCGAGATGAGGGTCGGCCTCGGCCCCTGCAAGGGCAAGGACACCGCGACCACGCTGGGCCCGTACCTGGTCACCGCCGACGAGCTGGAGAAGTACCGCGACGAGGACGGTTTCCTGCGCCTGGCACTGACCGCCGAGATCAACGGCGAGGTGGTCGGCAAGGACCTGCTGTCCAACATGAGCTGGACTTTCGAGGAGATGGTCGCCTACGCCTCGCGCGGGACGTGGGTGCGTCCCGGCGATGTCCTCGGCTCCGGTACCTGCGGCAACGGCGGCTGCCTGGCGGAGCTGTGGGGCGTACGAAGCAAGCAGGACCCGGCGCCGCTGAAGCCGGGCGACACGGTCACGCTCACCGTCGAGGGCATCGGCAGCGTCTCCAACACCGTGGTGGCAGGGCCTGATCCCGTGCCGGTCCCGGTCGCCCGGCGGCGCCCCAGGGAGCGGCCGTGAGCGAACTGCGTCTTCGTCCAGCGGATCGTGGCCCTCACTCCGGCCCAGGCCGCCGACAAGCAGATAGAGCACCTTTCAATTTCCGCGTCTTCGACACGAGGGACCGTACGCGCATGAGCACCACCGTCCGTACGCAACTGGGGTGGACCCGCGACCAGGTGGCCGCCCGCGCCGCAGCCGAATTCACCGACGGCTCCTACGTCAATCTCGGCATCGGCCTGCCCACCCTCATCCCCGGCCACCTCCCGCCGGGCGTCCAGGTGGTCCTGCACTCCGAGAACGGCATCCTGGGCACCGGCCCGTACCCATCGAGGACGATGTCGACCCCGACCTGATCAACGCGGGCAAGGAGACCGTCACCGTACTGCCGGGGGCCTCCTTCTTCGACTCCGCCCTGTCTTTCGGCATGATCCGGGGCGGCCACATCGGCACCGCCGTGCTCGGCGCCATGCAGGTCTCCGCCGCCGGCGACCTGGCAAACTGGATGACCCCCGGCAAGATGGTCAAGGGCATGGGCGGTGCGGCGGACCTCGTCCACGGCGCCCGCCGGGTCATCGTCCTGATGGAACACACCGCCAAGGACGGCAGCCCGAAGATCGTCCGGGAGTGCACCCTCCCGCTCACCGGCGAACGATGCGTCCACCGGATCATCACCGACCTCGGCGTCCTCGACGTCACGCCCGATGGCCTCGCTCTCGTGGAGTGCGGGCCGGTGAGAGCGCCGAGGACATTCGAAGCGGGCCTGGAGCTCCGCCTCGGACTGCGTCGTGTCCGGCCGCCCGCAACGGGGGTCGGCGAGCACGTCGCGGAGTTGTGCTGTGGTCGTGGTGCCTCCTGGGAGGTGCGGAATTTACGGTCCCCTGTGGTCGAGCGGCAGCTGCGTTACCTGCCCGGACGGCTCGAGACACGCCGGTACGTCGTGCAGGGCGATGACGACGGTGGTGTCGGGCAGGTTCTTGAGGATGCTGAGTACGTGTCGGGCGGTTCGGTCGTCCAGGCCCGTGGTCGGTTCGTCGACGATCAGTACGTGCGGGTGACGGGCCAGCGCCCGGCCCAGGTAGACCCGGCGGAGTTCACCGCCGGAGAGCTGCCTTCCGGCGGGACCGACGGAAGTCCGGGCGGTCAGTCCGCTGTCGTTCAGCCGCAGTTGGGCAAGGCGTTCGTCGATCTCGTCTTCGGTCAGGGCGGCGTCGGCGAGGCGCCAGTTGGATCCGAGTGTGCCGGTGAAGAGGTGGTCGTCGGCGGCGACGGCCACGACGGCCGGCCGGCCCTCGCGGACTTCGGTTGCTTGCCGCAGCGACGAGGCGAGGGCTCGGAGCAGGGTGCTCTTGCCGCTGCCGGAGCGGCCGGTGACGACGAGCATCGCGCCTCGGGCGACGGTGACACCGAGGACGCGCCGCCGGAGTCTCGGGTGGTCATGAGCGTGCTCCTGTGACAAGGGGACCGTGGGCTGCCGGGGGTTCGTCGCCCGGGAGTCCGGTGGGGAACTTTCCTGCGAAGGCCCGGTGGGCGAACACGTTGTAGGCCAGCACCAGCGGCATGTTCAGGCCGATGCCCACGAGGATGAAGACCATCGTGGAGTGCGGGCCCGCCGCGCTGTCGAGAGTGAGGCCCGGCGGTAGGAGCACCGGATAGCGGGCCACGCCCAGTGCCAGGAACACGGATACCGTCGCGATCACGAGCCCGCCGAGCGGCAGGGCGTCCGCCGCCCTGGACTGCCGCTTCCAGCGGAACGTGACGAGCGAGGTGGCCGCTCCCCCGGCGGCGAACACCAGCAGGCCGGCGAACGCGAAGGCTCGCCCCGGGCTGTCGAGGTTCAGCGGTGCCGCGGTGGTGTCGAAAGTGACGAGGACGAGGACCAGCAGCACTCCCCCGACCACCGTGGCGACCGCACCCCGTCGTGCCGCCGTCTCCCGCAGCAGCCCGGACGACTTGTGCTTGGTGTACGCGTAGCCGAGAGCGGTGTACGCGGCCGTGACAGTGAGCCCCGACAGCACGCAGAACCAGCTGAAGGCCCCGAAGGCCGACCCGGTGTAGACGTCACCCCGCAGATGTACTGCCGAGGTCAGCGTCCCCAGGGCGAAGCCCTGAGCGAACGAGGCCAGCAGCGACGCCACGCCGAAGGCGGTCGTCCAGCGAGGAGCCGGCGGCGCCTGGGACGCCATCTCGACACTCACGCCGCGCACGATGAGGGAGAACAGCACGACGGTCATCGGCAGGTAGGCGTGCGGCAGGAGCGTGCCGAAGGCCAGGGGGAAGCCCGCCCAGAGCGCGACGCCGAGCAGGATGAGCCAGGTCTCGTTGCCGTCCCAGCCCACCGCGACGGACTCCAGCATGTGCCGCCGGTGCGCGGGATCGCGTTCGAAGAGGGTGGCCACGCCGACTCCGAGGTCGTAGCCGTCCAGCACGACGTACATCAGGAGACAGCCGAGTACGGTCGCCGACCAGAGGGTGGTGGTCATCGCACCGCCACCTCCCGGGAACCGAGCGGTACGGGAAGCTCCAGCGGTACGCCGTCCTCGGCGAGCCCGGTGTCCGGCAGGTCCTCCGGTGGAGGTGCATGTCGTGGATCGTCGCGTTCCGGGCCGATGCGCATGGTGCGGATGATGTAGGCGACGTAGGCCACCAGCATGATCAGGTAGAGCACGGAGAAGCCGATCACGGAGAACAGGACTTCGCCGGGCGCCAGATGGGACACCGCGGCCGAGGTGCGGAGCTGCCCGAACACGATCCACGGTTGCCGTCCCGCTTCGGCGGTGACCCAGCCCCCGAGGATGGCCAGGATCCCCACCGGCGTCGTCCAGAGGACGAACCGGTGGAAGCGGCGCGCGGTCCACAGGCGGTTGCGCATGCGCAGGATCGTGGCGGCGAACGCCGTGCCGAACATCAGCACGGCCGCCAGGAACATGACGCGGAAGCCCCAGAAGGTCGCGGCCATGTCGGGGCGGTCGGCGGCCGGGGTGAGCTTCAGGCCGGGCATGGCGGTCTTGCAGGTGAGGTCCTTGGCGATGTAGCTGCCGAGGCAGGGAATGTCGAGCTCGGCGATGTTCCGCGCGACTTGCTGGTCCGGAATGGAGAACAGGACGAAGCCGGTGTCACCGTTGTCCCAGTTGCCTTCGATCGCCTCCAACTTGGAAAGCTGGTAGGGCAGTTCATGCCCGGCCACACTGTCACCGAGGTAGAGCTGAACGGGCATCAGCAGCGCGGCGATCCCGAGCGCGATCGACATCGAGCGGCGGGCGAAGCCCTTCGCGCGCCCCTTGACGAGGTACCAGGCCGAGATCCCGGCTACGAAGAAGCTCGCCGAGATCAGCACGGCAGCCAGCATGTGCGGCCAGCGCCAGATGAAGGACGGGTTGAAGATGACGCGTATCCAGTCCGTGGGCTCGAACCGGCCCGTGCACGACCTTGAATCCGGCAGGCGTCTGCATCCACGAGTTCGCCGCGATGATCCACGTGGACGACAGGACGGTGCCCACCGACACCATCACGGTGGACACGAACATCGTGACCTTGCGAACGCGGCCGTCCCCGTAGAGCAGGACGCCGATGAAGCCGGCCTCGACGAAGAAGGCGGTTACGACCTCCATGCCGATGATCGGCCCGATAATCGGGCCCGTCTTGGCGCCGTACACGCCCCAGTTGAGACCCATCTGGAAGGTGATGACGGCGCCGGCGACCACGCCGATGGCGAAGCCGACAGCGAAGACGCGCCGCCAGAACCGGAACATCTGCAGGTAGACCGCCCTGCCGGTGCGCCAGTACAGGCCGTAGACGACCGACAGGAAGATCGAGAGTCCGACGGTGATCGCCGGAAAGGTCATGTGGAACATGACGGTGATGGCGAACTGCCATCGCGACAGGCCCAGGAGACTCATCGCTGCTCCCTTTCGCGCAGCGCCCCGGGTGCGGGTGCGGGCTCACGCATGTGCGGTGGTGGACATGACCGCCTCCCGCGTCCGCGCTCGCGGGGCGGCGGGTTCAGGCGTCGACGACCGGAGTGGCGGCCGACGCGGCCTTGGTGAAGCGCGGCAGGGCGGCGGCGCCGACCGCGAGCAGGGCGACGATGCCCATCTGCACGTACTCGACTCCGGCGAAGGCGTGGGCGACGTTGTGCGGTGCCAGGGCCAGGTAGAGGGTGCCGAGCGTGGCCACGCCGAGAGCGAGTCCGCTCTGCTGAAGGGTGATCAGCACGCCGCTGCCGATACCGGCCAGGTGGGTGGGGACGTCGGCGAGCACACTGCGGAACAGGCCGGCGAACAGCATCGACTGTCCGGCGCCGACCAGGGCCAGCGGTACGGCCATTGCCCACAGGCTGACGTGCGGCCAGTTGGCAAGCAGGACCGTCACCAGTGAGACCAGTCAGGCGAGTTGGACGACGGCGCCTGCCGACAGCGCCGCCCGGCCGAACCGTGTGATCACGCCGGGTGCGACCAGTGAACCGGCGAAGAACAGCAGGGCCATCGGCAGGATCGCCAGCCCGCTGTGCAGGGCGTCGGCGTGCAGCCCGTTCTGGATGGTCAGGGCGAAGACGAACATGAACGCGCCGAAGCCGATGCTGAAGGCGAACACCATCGCCAGGCCACGGGCCATCGACGGCAGGCGCAGCAGGGACGGCGGCAGCAGCGGGACCTCACCGCGCCGCTCGGTGCGCTTCTCCACGACGCAGGTGACGATGCCGAGGACGACCGCGACGGCGAGCAGCAGCCAGGTCCACCAGGGCCAGCCCAGGGAGTGGCCCTCGGCCAGCGGAACGAGCAGGGCGGTCAGGGTGGCGGCGAACAGCACGGTGCCGGGCAGGTCGATGCCGGCCGGGTGGTGCGAGCGGGTGTCCGGCACGATCCGGGCCGCCACCAGGAGCACGACCGCGCCGATCGGCACGTTGACCAGGAAGATCGGACGCCAGGAGGTGCCGGCGATGTCGGCGCTCACCAGCAGGCCGCCCACCAGCTGGCCGACGACCGCGGCGATGCCCGAGGTGGCGCCGTACAGGGCCACGGCACGGGACTTGCGTTCCCCTTCCAGCACGTGGTGAAAGGTCGCCAGCACCTGCGGGATGAGCAGGGCGGCGGTGGCGCCCTGGACGATGCGAGCCGCGATCAGCGCGTCCACGTTCGGGGCGACACCGCAGGCCAGCGAGGCCAGGACGAAGCCCACGAGCGCGCCGAGGAAGATGCGCCGGCGGCCGAAGCGGTCGCCGAGCCGGCCGCCGAGGACCAGCAGGGTCGCGTACGCGACGCCGTACCCGGCGATCACCAGCTCCAGCGGCGACGCCGAGGCGTGCAGCGAGCCGCCGATGCTGGGCAGGGCCACGTTGGTGATGAAGAAGTCCATGATCGGCAGGAAGGCGCCGGCCAGCAGGATGAACACCCCGGCCGGATGCAGCCCGCCCGCACGTGCCATGGCGCGGGGCGAGAGTGCTGTCGCCCCGGCATGCCGGGAGGAGGTGGTTGTCGTCATGGCAGCTCCCAGGACTGATATTATGAATACATAACTATGAACCGATAATGAGTATGCGCCCATAACTACTTCCTGGCAACCCCGTACTCTGGAGCCGTGATGGAGGAGCAAGCGCACCCGACGAGGTCGACGGCCGGACCGGACCACGAGCGGCGGTGGGCCGAGCTGGCCGATCTCGTGCTGATCATCAGCCGGGAGGTCCAGTTCCGCGGATACGCCGACGAGCGAGCCGTCCCCCTCTCGCCGTCCGAGGGCATGGTGATGCGCTACCTGCAGCGCGAGCCCGCTGCCCCACCCAGCCGCATCGCCGACGCGACCGGGCTGCAGCGCACCAACCTCTCCACCGTCTTGGGCGGGCTGGAGCGCAAGGGCCTTGTCGAGCGACGCGCCGACCCGGGCGACGCCCGGGGCGTCACCGTCCACACCACCGAACTCGGACGCACCAACTACGCCCTCGTTCGCCGGGAATGGGCCACGGCCGTCTCCGAGGCCGCCAACCACGACACCGAACACCTCGACGACGCTCTCACCCTGCTCACCGCCGTGGAGGCGGGACTGGCCAGGATGCGACCACGGAACCGCGCCACCCGTCCGGCAACGGGGACCTGACCGGGCGGTTACATGCCGAGTGAGGTCAGCACAGCCGACAGGCATCGACACCCACCCACACACTCCGGGCGACGCGCCGAGGCTGTGTCACTCGTCGTTACTGCCGCAACTCATCAGACGAGCACGCGCAGGCGAAACGATGAAGGGACGGGGGTGTCCCCCTCGATGCGCCCGCGGAGGGTGACCTGGTCAGCGTGGAGGACGAAGTGCCTTACTAGGATGGCATGTTGGGCAAGGCCCGTGCTGATCTCGCGCCAGTACTGCTCGACTAGGACGCGTATCGAGTCGTGATCAATCTGCGGATTCGTCCTCGTGGCGGGATGTGATCCGGTAGATCGTTTTGCATGACGCGAGTGCAACTGCTGGATGCGGAGTGGGAGTTCCTCGAGCCCTTCCTTCCGATCGGTGAGTACGGCCCGTACCCCGAGCGGCTGCGGCAGCAGTTCGAGGGCGTGATCTGGAGGTTCAGGACGGGCGGGCAGTGGCGGGAGATGCCGCAGAAATTCGCCGCCTGGTCCACCGTCCACAACCGCTTCCGGCAATGGCGGGCGGCAGGCGTCTTCGAGGCCCTGCTGGAGGGGCTGATCGCGCAGGCCGCGAAACGGGGCGAGGTGGACCTGTCCTTGGTCAGCATCGACTCCACCACCGTGCGCGCTCACCACGACGCCGCTGGCATGCGCCTTGACCAGGACGTCGTCATCGCCCTGGAGAAGGCCGCCGCCGAAGAGGAGAAGGCCAGGTCAAAGGGGCGGTCTCGAAGCACAAAGCGGGCAGGACGCTGAAAGTGACCCCGAGAGGCAGGAGCGACGACGCATCCGGCGTCGGCGCGAACTCCGGCTGAAGGCCGCCCTCCTCGGACGCTCGCGTGGTAGGCAGACCAGCAAGGTCCACCTCGCCGCCGACCGCAAGTGTCGCCCGCTGGCGTTCGTCCTGAACCCAGGCCAGGCCGCGGACAGCCCGCAGTTCATCCCCGTGCTCCAGAAGATCCGGGTCTGCGGGCCCGTCGGCCGCCCGCGCACCCGGCCGGACGCGGTCGCCGGGGACAAGGCCTACTCGTCCCGCGGCAACCGGGACCACCTGCGCAGACGCGGCATCAAGGCAGTGATCCCGGAGAAGAGGGACCAGGCCGCCAACCGAAGGAAGAAGGGTTCCAGGGGCGGCCGGCCCGTGGGCCACAACGCCGACCGGCGGGGCATCGCCACCCGCTAGGGCAAGGCCCCGGACAGCTACCTCACCGGACTACACCTGCGCGCCTCGATGATCTGGATTAAAGACCTCACCCGACCACCCATTGATCACGGCTCAACACGCGCCTAGCGCCGTCATCCGCGGCCGCCCTGCCAGCTGCCCTTGTCCTTGCCGCTGCGCTTGCCCGGAGCCTGAACCGGGCGGCCCTGCGAGTCGATGCTGCCGTCCTCCGACAGGCTCGCCGCATACGAGAGCGCATGCTGGACCAGCAGTGACAGCAGGCGCTTGGACTCCGCCGAGTGAAGCTCGCTCTGCCAGGGGCAGACCGTGTACCAGCCCTGGCCCGAATCCGTCAGGGGCGGGCAGGGCGCTGCGGGCTCCAGGAGCTCGGGCGGCGCTTCGGGAAGCCGCACCAGCAGCATGCCCATGCCCCAGGCGACGACCGCGGCGATGCCCTTGGCTGCCAGCACCGGCATGCCGAAAGTCGCCAGGACCGGCCAGTGGGGAGCAAGGTCCTCAAGTCTCTCGACGAGGTCCGGGTGGGTGTGCAGCTCCCACCCCTCGTAGACAAAGTCACCGTGCTCCTGCGGAACGCCCTGTTCCCGCAGCAGGTCGAGCAGCACCGTGTTCTGAGGCAGGTCCGGCAGCAGCGTCATGCCCGGACACGCTACGCGCCGTTCGGCGGTAGGGGCAGCGGTGGTACTCCTCTCCACCACGCCTGCCGGGCCCGCACCTGCTGGCAGTACTGGCCGTCCCGGTGCTGTCAAGGCCGCTCCCGCCCTCCCCGGCACCACCCGGATCGGGCTGCACAGGGTCGGCTGCGAAGGTCTCCCACCTTCGCTCGAATCAACAGCGCCTCACGGCGCAAACTCCGCATCCGACAGTTGCACTCGCGTCATGCAAAACGATCTACCGGATCACATCCCGCCACGAGGACGAATCCGCAGATTGATCACGACCCGATACGCGCCCTAGGCACAGTCATGGGCATCACCAGAGTGCCGCCGGTGTAGTCGAGTACGCGGCGGGCGGTCTCGACTACGAGCGGCCGCCACGGCGGCCAGTGCTGGAAGTTGTCCGTCCCGGGCAGCCCCGGCGTGATGTCCATGAGTGTCTCGCCGACCTTCTCGGCGTCGAACACCCGTGAATCCGGGATCAGCTGCTGCACGAGTGCACTGGTCGTCGTCTTGCCTGCGCCGTGGGTGCCGTTGAGCCATACGATCATGGGACCCGACGCCAGCGGTGTGCGGGCCGGTGCCGATCACGTCACAGAACGGGCACGGCAGAAGACCGGTACGGCTTCGGCGTCTCATCGGCGCCGGTCACCGGGTGCCCCCCAGGGTGGTGTCGACCACCGAGATCAGGTGTCACCTATCTCGAAAAGTCGCAACAGCAACGGGTCCCGCCAGACCCACTGAGGAGTGTCAGTGGGTCTGGCTAATGTGGTGGCCATGATCGATGCCGAGGATGTCCGCCGTATCGCCCTCTCCCTCCCAGAGACGGTGGAGAAGGAAGCATGGAGCATGCCCACGTTCCGTGTGGCCGGGAAGATGTACATCACGATTCCCGACGACGAGTCGTCGTTCGCCGTCCGGTGCCCGAGACATGAGCGTACGGAGCTGATCGCTGCCGAACCCGAGAAGTTCTGGGTGCCGCCGCACGAGGCGAGCTCCGCATGGGTCCGGGTGCGGCTCGCCGCACTGGAAGATCTGGACGAACTGCGCGACATCCTCGTGGACTCCTGGAGTCAGGCCGCGCCGGAGCGGCTCGCCGAGGAGTTCCCGACGCTCAGACCGGGCGCCTGAGGGAGCCTCGCCCCGGCTCCCGTCCGGAGGCGGAGAGATCCCAAGGAGCGCACCCGAACCCGTGGCCGGAACGGCCTTCCGCAGTGCCCCAGGAGACGCCCAGGATGCGGGGGCCATCCATGATGGTCGCCTTGCGCAGGCCGAAGCGGCGCAGAGTCCGTTCTTCTTGAGCCGGTGGCGCTCGGAGTCACCGCCGCTTCCGACGTTCCCTCTCGTATCGACGGCCTGGCGATCGGCGCCGACGACTACCTGACCAAGCCGTTCGCCTTCGGAGAGCTCATCGCGCGGGTACACGCCCTTGCCCGCCGTTCGCGGCCTGCCGGACCGCCCGCCTACGAACGGGCCGGAGTGCGCGTCGAGACGGCGCGTCGCGAGGTCTACCGCGACGGCCGCTACGTACCGCTGGCCCGCAAGGAGTTCGCCGTGCTGCTGGAGTTGCTGCGCGCGAATGGCGCGGTTGTCACGGCGGAGGACCTGTTGGAACGGGCGTGGGACGAGCACATCGACCCCTTCACCAATGCCGTACGTGTGACCATGATGAAGCTGCGCAAGAAGCTCGGGAGTCCGCCGGTCATCGAGACCGTGCACAGGGGATACCGCATCCGATGAAGCGCCTTCCCAAGCTGCCGAGGTTCCAACGGCCCACGATCAGGGTGCGCCTCACCCTGATGTACGGCGCGCTCTTCATGGCCGCCGGGGTGCCCCTGCTCGGCATCACCTATCTGCTGGTCGAAAACACACTGGGGGACAGACTCGTCAGGATATCGATGAAGACCACCGACCCCGCCAAGGCTGCCCAGCCGGACGGGCCGAGCGCCCCCTTCACTCCCACCACCCCCACAACGCCCCATGACAGCCTAGACATCCGGAAGCTGGAAACCGGCTTCATGGACGCCACGCTGCGGTCCCTGCTCAGCCAGGGCGCAATAGCCCTGGGCATGCTCACCATCGTGGCCACCATCTTCGGCTACCTGATGGCAGGCCGGGTTCTGCGGCCACTGCACCACATCTCCGAGACCGCCGGCCGCATCTCAAAAGGCAACCTCGGTGAACGCCTCGCCTTCTCCGGCCCGCACGACGAGATCAAGAACCTGGCGGACACCTTCGACTCGATGATGGACCAACTCCAGCACGCCTTCGACGACCAACAGCGGTTCGTATCCGATGCCTCGCACGAACTGCGTACGCCGCTGGCCATCAACCGCACACTGATCGAAGTCGCGCTGCGCAAGAAGGCCGCGAGCGACGACGCCCAGCGTCTGGGCGGGTCACTCCTGGTGGTGAACGAACGGCACGAGCGGCTGATCAACGGCCTGCCGGCGCTGGCCAAAGGCGACCGCGAGACCCGCGACCGCTCCACGGTCGACCTCGCCGACATCGCCGGACACGTCGCGGAACTGCGGCTCGGGGAGGCGAATGACGTCGGCATACAGCTGCGGCTCTCCCCCGGGCCGACCCTGACGAGCGGTGACCCGGTGATGCTGGAGCGGATCGTGCACAACCTGCTGGAGAACGCCATCCGCTACAACAATCCGGGCGGCTGGGTATCCATGACGACAGCGGCCGAACCCAACGGAACGGCAGTCCTGGCTGTCACCAACACACGCCCCACCGTGCCCGGTTACGACATGGAAGCGATTTTCCAGCCCTTCCGCCGGCTACAGGCCGACCGGGTCGACTCCGAACGAGGCTCGGGCCTCGGCCTCGCGATCGTCCGCAACATGGCCCGCGCGCACGGCGGCGATGTGACCGCTGTTCCACGCGAAGGAGGAGGCCTGGTGGTCACTGTGTGGCTGCCGCCCGAGGCAGCCACACAGTGACCACCAGAGCACCCGCCACGCGCTGATTCCGGCGACCGCATTCACGTCGTTGATCACGAAGCCACCCGGCTCGACGAGGAGCCTGGCCACCCGCACCCGACCTCCGTCCGACCGCCCCGCCGACTACGACCGACCGGCCCGGCTCCTGGAACGCCACTCCGAGCACCGCCGGGCCGAGACCCTGGCCGCCCTCGCCGCTAACCCGCACACTCCGCACGCCGGCATCGCCGATGTCCTGGGCGTGCTGCACCCCGCCGAGCTGGCCTGGATCGCCGAGAAGATCGACGGCCCCGCCTGGTTCCTGGAGACGGCGGCATCCGTCCCGGCCCCCGAGGACGAGGACGACGGTGTGCTGCGGCTGCTGAGCGACGACGAACTCGCCCAGCACCCCGACCCCGCGGCAGTCCTGCAGTCCTGGCTCGACTCTGTGCGGCGCTGCACTCGTTGTCACGTGCCTCACCGGCTGTTCGGCAGAACCCGACAAGCCGACCGAGGATGAGCAGCGGGCGGCGCATTTGGACCGCGTTCGCGAGACGTACACGCTTGGGCGCAAGGAGGGCATGGCGTGGCAGCGGCGGAAGATCGCCGAAGCCACCGCGCCCGCCTACTCTGCTCCGACCGAGCAGGAGTGCGCCGAACGATGGGACCGGCTTGGCGAGCAGGCGGAGAGCGCGGGCGACTGCGGCGGTTTCATCGCCGGGCTGACGGTGTTGCAGAAATTCTGTAGCGCATAGAGATGCATCCGGCGCGTTCGCCGACCAGCCGCTTCAGGGCGGACCTGGCTCACGTCGACCATGACGCCCCTTGCGCCGGACGGCGCGCTCACCCCGTTTCTCCAGGGCAGCCTGCTCGTCACCGAACAGCTTCCCGGCCCGCGGGCCTTCTCCCCGGCCCTGCCGCTTGCCGGACCTTCCGGTTCGGCCATGGTGCTTTCCGGGAGGCCGCCTGGTACGCGGCGAGTATCAGGCGGTGGCCGGGCCGACGCCGTCGCTAGCGCGCTACGAGACTTACGGCACCCTGAACTCGATCTGGGTGATGGCCGGTCCGTCGCCGGTGACCTGGCCTTCGCTGATCGACTCCGTCCAGGAGCCGTCCTTTTGGAGCTTCGCCAAAACCATGGGGGAAAGACTGACCGTGATCTGGATGCCGCCCCCGGAGGACGGGGCACGGTCTATGCGAATGTCATTGCTCATGCCGACGAAGCTACATCAAACGCGCCGGTCGGCAGGGGCCGTTGGCGTTTTACCCAAGGTCATGAGGTTACGGGCTGATCCGTCCTGTCAACAGGATGTCGGTCGTCCATCACCGCCAAACTCCAGCATCAGTTCGCCAGTTCACGGGATACGGCCGCGACAGCAATGTTGGTGCTCTGCTTGCGGGCCGGGAAGTTCTCTCTCCCCGCCGATGCAGCCGCCGGTTGGGCCTGAACCCCGCCCGCCACATCCAGGGCGGCGACGCCGTCCTGGACGAAGGAGAGTGAGCTGAGTGGGGGACATCGACGAGGCCCTGGAGCGCGCGCGGATCTTCCGGCAACGGGCGCTCCTCCACACGCCTCTGACATCACGGGCCGGCAAGGCCTCGCCCCAGACACTGCGCGTCCACGCGGTCGACGGCGGAAACCTGGACCTCTGGTTCGGCCCCGGCCCGGACCAGTACGGCTGGAGCAGCCACGACGTCGACATCCGCGTCACCGCGGTGACAGCCGGCGAGTCCGCCCAGCAGTCCTCTATGGGCGCCGCAACAGACTCACCCCGACACCGTCGGTGACATAGAGAACACAGCATGACGTCGGCCTCACGCCCGGGACAGTGGTCGTGAAGGCCGACGTATTGTGGCGCAACCCTGCTTCGGACAGCCCACTTTGCGGCACTTCAGCACGATGTCGGCAGGTGTCGCGGTACGGCAAGGTCGGCAGGTACGTCTTCCACGCGGCCCGGGACAGGCCACCGCCCGCCCGCGCGCAGACCGCCTCCGCCGTACGCTCCGGCGCCAGCGGGTACGAGCGGACCGCCAGGTCAGCGCACCCTTCCCCGAGGTTTCAACGCCACCGGCGGCAGTTCGGGAGCAGGCAGCGGTCCACCGTCGTAGCCCTTGACCTCGCCGAAGCGGGTGGACTCCGTCCAGTCCTGACGCGCCTGAGCGATTTCCTCATGGGAACGCCCCACGAAGTTCCACCACATCACGATCTCCTCCTCGAACGGCTCACCGCCGAGAAGCATCAGGCCCGCGTCGGACTCGGCCCGCAGGGGAAGTTCGGTACGGCCGCAGCCCAGGTAGAGCATCGAGCCGGGGAGTACGGGGACACCGTCGACATGAGCCTCGCCCGACATCGCCAGTACGGCGTACTCGAAGTCGCGGTCCAGCGGCAGGCTCGTCGTCGCGCCCCTGGCGAGCGTCAGGTCCGCGCCGACGATCGGGGTGTACGTCGTGCCGGGCGAGGTCGCGCCGTCGAGGTCCCCGAGGATGACCGTGGCGCTCAGGCCCGGCGCGGTGACGACCGGCAGGTCGGTGTGGTGCTCGAACCGCGGCTCGGTATTGCGGTCGGCGTCGGGCAGCGCCACCCACAGCTGGGCGCCGTGGAGGAACCGGGCGTGCGGTTCGGGGCTTTCCTCGGAGTGGCTGATCGCCCGTCCGGACGTCATCAGGCCGAGTTCGCGCGGGTGGATCGTCGCCAGGCTGCCGGTGCTGTCGCGGTGCAGCACCTCGCCGTCGTGGAGCCAGCTCACCGTCTGAAGGCCCATATGGGGGTGGGGCGGGACCTGCATGCCGGGCTCGTCAGCGATGTCGTCGGGACCGTAGTGATCGACGAAGGTCCAGCCCCCCACCATCCGGCGGCCGAGGTTGGGCAGCAGTCTGCGGACCTCGGTGGATTCGCCGAGCTGGACGCGACGGGGGCTGAGTAGTTCACGGACGGGCTCGGAAACGACGAACCCACGACCGCCGCAGACGGAGAGTGCGGCCTGACGATCGAGATTGCTCATGGCGCTCAACCTATTCCTGTACGAGTGGCTGCCGTCAGCCCCCACGCCGGAATAATAGTAGAGCATTCAACGATTCTGGTGACTGACGACGTTGACCACCTGGCCGTTGGGGTCCCGTACGAAGAACCGCCGTACGCCCCACCCCTCGTCCCGAAGCGAGTACACGATCTCCGCGCCCCGCTCGACCATGGCCGCGTGCACCGCGTCCACATCGTCCACCTCGATGCTCAGGTCCGGCACCACGGGCGCGGTCGCCTCGTGGGTGATGAGGATGACCTGGGCCGTGGGGTTGGACGGGGAGGCCAGCGTCATGACCCAGCCGCGGTTCATGACCTGCTCCAGACCGATGAGCTTGTAGAAGTCGCGGCTCTCCGCCTTGTCCTTCGTCAGGATGTCGGGCACGACACGACGCACAGTCACGATGATTCCTCTCCGCGCATGGATGTGGCGAACGGCCCGTTCAGGGTACGGACCGTTCGCCAGTCATTCCAGGTGTACCGCGTCCGCTACCCGTCCTAGCTGAACGGGTCCAGCGTGATGTAAGCCTGCTGCGGATTCCCGTCGTGCACCAGCGACTCGTGCGCGCCGACGTCGTCAAAGGCGAAGCCGTACGCCTTGCCGTTCGCCATTTGCGCATGGATCTTCCGCGAGTAGTGGTTGGTCACCGCGTCCTTGTAGAAGTTCGCGGACGAGGCGTCGGGCTGGTTGGCGTTGGTGAGGAGAGTGGAGCGGTTGAACCCCGCGCACAGCGTGCGGGAGATCGGGCCGCGCACCCGGTCGTTCGGCGCGTCCAGCAGCTTGTAACAGCCGAAGACGGAGTCGGAGTCGGGCTTCTGGAACGACGTGACGACCGCGCCCGAGCTGTTGGTGAAGTTCATGACGTTGCCGGAGACCCGGCCGAAGTACTTGTTGTTCGGCTCGTTGGCGAACGGCGTCACAGTCAGCGTCGAGGTGGCGTACTTGCTCCACACCCGGTTGACATAGTCGTTCATGACAGCGGCCGGCAGGGCGCCGGCCTCGATGCCGTGGCCGGGGGCGAGGGCGCGCAGCACGGTGCCGTCGGGGCGGGTCTGGATCAGATTGGCCCAGCCGCCCGGCTGCCCGCGCAGCGCGTTGTAGAAGCCGTTGTAGCCGCCCGCCTTGAGATGGCCGGTGGTCTTGATGGCGCCGGTCGGCGGCCGGACACCGACGGCGTACGGCGCCGAGAACATGTCGACCTGGGTGCTGTTGATCCACAGCCCCGAGTCATTGAGCGTGTACTCGGTCCAGTTGAACAGGATGTTCCTGTTCGGGTCGGACGGGTTCTGGACCGCGGGCTGCACGAGGCCGCCGGGTGCCAGCTTGAAGACCAGCTTCTGGCCGTAGGAGAAGTAGACCCTTCCGGAGAACTTCGGCATCCGGATGGTCTTGGACTGGCCGTTGGCCGGTCCGGCGATCGACGCGTCGGGGGCCGGGGAGGGCGGGTTGGCCCCGGCGGGCCAGGCGTGGAACGTCCCGTTCGCGTCGGCCCAGCCCTGTCGGCCCGTGGAGAGCTCTGTCCCGATCGTATAGATGTAGACCTGGCCGGCGCGCCCCGAGCTGTTCTTGAGTTCGAGCGGGATCGTCGCGGGGATCGCGGCCTCGGCGTGGGGGGTGGGTCCGGCGGCTGAGAATCCCGCGGCAAGCACGACCGCGGATGCCAGCAACGCCGGCGCTTTTCGTTTGGCAAGCACGCTCGTCCTCCAAATGGGTGGGGCTGTGGGGGTGAAGGGATGAAACGTGGAGCCCCGAATGACACCTGAGAGAGCGCTCTCAGCATCAGGCCTAGACCAATGAGCGTCAAGGCCCTACCCCATTCGTTCACTTCACCCGTGCGGCGCGATCTCCCAGTGCTGCGCGGCGAGGAAGTCGGCGACCGCCCGGTCCACAGTCGCCTGATCCGTGCCGGTTGCCCGGACGACACCGAGGAAATCGCGGTTGGTGTGGTGGAGTTCGTGCCGCTCACCGATCCCGCGCAGCGGCCGGTACGTCAGTTGCACCTCGCCGATGGTCAGATCGGCTGCGGCCGGGGCCGCCGTCAGCGTCCCCGCCCGCCCCGCGCACGGGTAGTCGAGCCGCGCCGCGCCGTCCGTCCGCGCCCCCAGGTCCGCGCGCAGCGGCTCGCCCAGATGCGTACGGAGTATGTGCTCGAAGAGCGGTATCCCCAGCAGCTGGGCGAGGAGCAGGTCGCACTGGTCCCCTATGGCCCGGTAGTTGACCTCGATGATGCGCGCCCGCCCCTGGTGCACCACAAACTCGGTGTGGCAGGCACCGAACCCCACGCCGAGCGCGTCCAGCTGGGCCAGCACCTGCTCCACCACCGGCGCGGGGTGTGCCGGGACGAACGCCAGCCGCTGCTCGATGAAGTACGGAGGCGGGGACAGCTCCGTGTGAAAACCCCCCAGCACATGGCGCACGGCTCCGTCGCCGAGCGTCTCCAGAGTGAACAGCTCCCCCGGCAGATACTCCTCGATGACCAGCGCGGCCCCCGGTCTGCGCGCCTGGATCTCCGCGCACCGCGCGATCAGCCCGGCGGGACCGGTCCCGGACGCCTCCACGAGTACGACGTCCTCACTCGCCACACCCTCGCGCGGTTTGACGACACAGGGGTACGGGATCCCGGGCACGGCCGACAGCGCGGTGGCGGGGTCCTCGCCGGCCGCCAGCTCCACGGACGGGACGGTGTCCGCGCCACAGGCGGCGAGGTGCCGGCGCATCTGCGCCTTGTCCTTGGTACGCAGCGCCGCCTGCCAGCTCTTGGCGGGCAGGCCGAAGTAGTCCGCGGCCAGGGCCGCCTGGGTCTGCAGATGGTCACTGTTGGAGAAGACCGCGTCCGGGGTTGCCCTGTGGGACGAGATCCGGGTGATGACGGCGCGGAAGTCCCGTACGTCGCACTCCAGGATCTCGATGTCGTCCGGGTATACGGCGCGGTGGGCCGCGGGCTGGTCCGTGAGCACCGTCACATCCAGCCCGAGCCGACGGGCGGCGGGGAGGAAGCCCTCGGTGACCGAATCGGTCGGGTTGAGGGCGAGAACGTACATCCACATGGGTGATCACTTCCGCGAGGGCGGCCCGGCAGTGGGCCGGTGGCGAGCGGAGATCCTAGGTTAGGTGTGCCTTACTTTGTCAATTCGGCGGGCCAGGGCTCTCGTTCACTTCAGCGTGGCGCGACCCCGAGTGGGCGATCAAGGTCCTCAACGTGGTTAAGGTGAGCCTTACCTTCCCCGCTTTCGCGGCTGTGCTTCGACAGCTCGACGGTTTGACGTTGGCTTTGGCTTTGGCGTTTGAGGAGTACTTCTGTGTTTCCGGCCCCGGCGATCCCACTGGCACAACCCGCCGTGAGCTGTGCCTCCCTGCTCGCCTCGGTCTATGGGCGGCTCACCGGGCTGTGCGGCGGGTCGCTGCGGGCGGACCTCGCGGAGCCCGGCTCACCGGCTCGCCAGGGCTGGGCCGACTGCGCCGAACTGGCGCTGCGCCCCGACCTCCTCGACGCCTTCCTCGAAGCCGAGTCGGCCCGCATCCTGAGCAGTCACGCGCATACCGCCCGGCCGGACGTCGTCGCCTCCCGCGTGCTGCACGGCCACCTCTGGTCCGTCTCGCTGCTGATGAGCGGCCCGTGGTATCTGGAGCGCCGGGTGCCGCTGATACCCCCGCACCACGTCCGGGTCAGCCTGACCACCGCTGCGTACGAAGTCGTCCCGGGCGGCTTCGCCTGCCTCCCCGACGATCCGGCGGCCGGGCTTCCCGGCGTACGGGTGGTGCCGGACGAGGAGGCCCTGCGGGCCGAGTTGCGCGCCGCGGTCGCCGATCACGTACGGCCGCTGCTGGCGGCGATGGGCCCACGGCTGCGGCGGGGGCCGCGGGCGCTGTGGGGCATGGTCGGCGACGATCTGGTGTCCGGCATCTGGTACCTCGGCCGGGTGCTGGGGCAGGAGGAGTACGCCGTACGGGCGGCCGGAGCGCTGCTTCCAGGGCCGGTCGCGCCGTTCCCCGGGGGAGCTGATTTCCGTCGGCTGACGGGGCGCGAGGGGCAGTCGTACCCGACCCGGACCCGGCTCGGCTGCTGCCTCTACTACACGATCCGGCCCGCCGAGGCGTGTGTCACCTGCCCGCGCACCTGCGACGCCGAGCGGCTGCGCCGCCTTGAGGGTGACGGAACCTGAAGGACAGGGGTCATGGGGACGGGTCTTCGCCCCGCTGGTTCTCGTCGTCTGCCTCCTCCGCCTCCTCGGCCTCCTCGATCATGTTCAGCGCTTCCCGCGCGGTGGCGTCACCCCGTTCGGCCGGACCCCGGAGCCAGTCGGCCACCGCGCCGAGGTCGGGAGCGGAGTCGGAGCCGGGGCCTGGGGCAGAGTCGGGCTGAGGCTGGGTGGGGGTGGCACCGGATGCCGACTGCAACCACTGAGCCGCCTCACGGATACGTCCGTCCCGCCGGAGGATGGTCGCCAGGTTGAGCATGCCGGTGGTGTCGCCCGCCGCTGCGGAACGCCGGAACAGCGCCTCCGCCTCGGCCCACTCCTCCCGCTCGGCGTGGAGCGCCCCGCAGCTGGCCATCGCGGCACCGTTGCCGTGCGCCGCCGCGATGCGCCAGCTTCTGGCGGCGCCCGCCATGTCGCCCCGCTGCCGGAGGAGATTGCCGAGGTTGTTATTGCTGTCGGCGATGTCTCCGGCCTCGATGGCCCGCCGGTAGCACGCTTCGGCGCCGTCCAAGTCGCCCCTGCCGCGCAGCAGTACGCCGAGGTTGACGACGGAGTCGATGTACCCGGCCGCCGCTGCCGTACGGAAGTACCGCTCGGCCTCTTCGTTCTGGCCGCGCTTCATCAGGCGGACGCCAAGAGTGTGCTGGGCCGCCGGGTTCCCGGCCTCGGCCGCCTTGCGGAAGAGGCCTTCGGCGCGGTCCATGCCGTGCCGGTCGGCGTGGACCTCGGCGTGGAACAGCAGCGCCTCGGGGTCACCGCTCCGGGCCGCGTCGGCGAACCACGCTTCCGCCGCCGCGAGGTCACCGGCGCGGGCCGCGATGGCGCCCAGGGCCTTGCCCACCTCGGGTGGCACATCCTCGCCGGGGCTGAAGAGGCGCTGAAGCGTGGCCCAGAGTCCAGACTCGGGGTCGGGGTCGGGGTGAGGGTCGTCGGGCCCGGATGCGGACTCGGACTCGGGTCCGGACAGGGGCCGCCGCTCGCGCCCGGACTCGGTTCCGGTTCCGGTTCCGGATCCGAACCCGGGGTCGGGCTCGGGCGCGGCCCGACGCTTGGGGTTGGGGTCGGGCGCGTGGTTGCCGGACTCGTTTCCGGGCGGACGCTCGGCCCCGGAACCGGCTCCGGGCCGACGCCTGGGCCCAGCCTCCGCCTCCGCCTCCGCCGCCGCGATGAACCAGCTGTGGGCCTCGGCCATATCCCCCTCCGGCGCCCGCGTGATGAGCATGGCCGGGATGATGTCCGGCGAGTCGGTGGCGGCGTTCGGCTTGAGGCTCCGCCTGAGCTCCGCCCAGTCCGCCGCGGAGCGTCCGGCCCGTACCGCGGCCCTGCCCTCCGCGCTCGGAGACGGCGGAAGTGCCGGGTCCGGTACGCCGGCGGGCCGGACCTTGGCGTCGAACGGCACCGTACGCCGTGCCCACACCTGGATCAGGGCCAGCCGGGCGCTCAGCGCGCCATGCGTCGCTTCCGCTCCACGCAGGTACGCCATGCCGCGCGCGCTCTCGCCGCTTTCCATGCACAGGGTGCCCAGGGCCGCCGGGGCCAAGGGGTCCCCGGCGGCCATGGCCTTGCGCAGCCAGCGCTCGGCCTCCTCCGGTCGGCCCAGGCAGGCCAGCCCGAGCCCGTACACGGTCATGCCCTCCCGGCTGCCCGCCTCGGCCGCCTTGCGCGCGCGGCGCTCGGAGATGGGATGGTCGCCCAGGTACGCGGCCAGTACCGCGACCCTCAGCCGGAAACCGATACGCCCACTCATGATTCCCCCATTCCGGTAGTTCCCTCCGGTAGTTCAGGTGCCGACGTGGATATGGGCCGCCCAGTGTGACGGGGCGTCGGGGTAGGCCGCCCGACCTGCGCGGACCGCCCGGTGGACCGCCCGGGCCGGGTGGTCGGGAAGCCCTGGCGTCTCGTAGAAAACTTTGGCGATCTCCTTGGACACCGTGTCCTCCACGGACCACAGGCTGCCCACCACATGCCGGTAACCAGCGAGTTGCAGCGCACTGGTGAGATGAAGCGACTCATCGGCCAGGCGCAGCCCCGCGTGGGCCGTGCCGCAGGCGGAGAGATAGGCCAGCTCCGCGCCGCGCAGGTCGAGGCGGGAGATGTCGGCCACCGTGAGCGGATGCTCAAGATGGTCGTGTACGAGGAGTCGGCTCGCCGAAGGCTTTGCCGGATCGGCCACGGCGTGGCCGCTGAAGTGGAGCCAGGGGTGCTGGGCCAGTCCGGTGACCAGGGCTTCGCGGTGGGCCGCTGCCCCGAGCAGTACGCGCGCGCCGGGGAGCAGCGCGGCGACCGCGGCGGCTTCCTCGGCGGCCCGCGGGAGCCGCGGCGCACCGGGCGCCTCGGGCACGGCCGCCACCAGGGCAGTCGCCGCCGCCCCGCTCTCACCACCGCGGCGGGCGTGTGCGAGGGCCTGCACCGTCGGGGCGTACGAGGAGACGGCCCGGTCCAGTACCGTACGGCCGTCGGTCTCCGGTTCCCGGTGGTGCCCGGCCGCGTGCAGCGGGAGGACGACCAGCGGCCCGGTCGGCACCCACCACAACCGCCGCTCTCCGCCGGGCCCGGTGATGGACAGCGCATCGAGTACGGGACCGGCCACGGTGTTCCACAGCCAGCGCAGGGTGGCGTCGATCCGGTCCTGGTGGTCGGGGTGCTCCATGAGTCCGGTCGCGGGATCGGTGAGCCGGGCGAGCGCGTTGAGCAGCGCGTTGGCCTCCGTCTCGGCGGCCTCCAGGGTCAGTTCGGGCAGCGGCACGACCCGTAGACCCGCGCGGGCGAGGACAAGCGCGGCGGATCCGAAGCGGCTGACGTTGACCAGGACCACGGGCCCGTCCACGGCCTGTTCGCGCAGCCGGGCCACGGAGGGCGGGAGCAGGAAGCGCTCGAACCCCGGCACACCGGTGCGGATTTCCGCCAGCAGGTCGTCCCATTCACGCGCGCGTACGTGGCGGATATCCGCGTCCGTACGGTCGTCGCGAGCCCGGTCGTCCCCGTCGCTGCCGTCCGGCGCATCGAGTGCCTCGCGCAGTGACGTCAGTCGCTCGGCGAGCTCCGGGGCACGGCGGCGCAGTTCGGCGAAGTCGTCGCGCCCCTGGATGCCCCGGGCGAGCAGCACTCCCCTGCCCATTTCGAGGAGGGAGACCGCACGCTCCGGGTCCCCCGCGCGCAACGCGCAGGCCGCCGCGTCCGATGCGAGGTACGGCAGCCCGGCCAGCGCGTGTTCCGCGTCGCTCAGGGCCAGGTGGCGCGCGGCGAGTCGCGGCAGCAGTTCGACGGCGAGGCCGTACGCCTCGACCGCCTGCGCGGGGTCGTCCAGCGCCATCGCTTCCGTACCCCAGTGGGCCGCGGACAGCAGCCGCACGCGCGCCGCCCCGGTCGGCTGGCGCGCTGCGGCGGAGTGACAGGCGAGGGCTTCCGCCAGGTCCGCCGGCCGCCGGTCCCCGCGCGTGTAGCGCGCCAGCAGCGCCCTGCCGAGCTGATAGCGGACCGCTGCCCGTACGGAATGTCCCTCGGGCAGGGCGGCGAGCGCATCACGGCAGTGCCGCTCGGCGCGGTCCAGGTTGGCGAGGCGGTCCGCGTCCTCGCCGGTGTCGACCAGGGCCGAGGCCAGGGCGCCGGCTGCCGCGGCCCTGAGCTCGACGCCCGTCGCGCGGGCCGCCGCCTCCTCGTACGCCGCCAGCCGCTCGCCCGCCTCACCCTGCCCTCCGGCCGTACCGTCGTCGTGGTTCGCCAGCGCGTTGCCAAGGCCCAGCTGGAAGATGGCGTACCCGGGATGCCCGGGCGGGGTGACGGCCACGGCTTCCCGGTGCCACCGGATGGACTCCGCCAGGTCCTCGGGCCTGCCGAGCCTCTCGTGGAGCAGGCGCAGTGCGAGGCCGAGGTTGTGGAGCCGGCCACCGTAGTTGTGGCGGTCCTCGTCGGGGTCCTCGGAGCCGTACGCGGAGCCGTAGTGGGGCGCGGTCGCCGCCTCTCGCGCGTAGCGGACCGCGTCCCGAAGGTCCTCCAGGGCGTTGACGCGCTCGTAGCGCACCCGCAGCGCCACGCCCAGCCCGGTCAGGATCGCCCTTCGGGCCGGGTGCCCCGGGCCCGCGAGCGTCTTGGCCTGCCGCAGTCTGGCGATGGACTCGTGGAGATCCGTCAGGTCGTGGTGGCGCTCGTAGCGCAGCCGCAGCGCGATCCCCCAGTTCTGCAGGGGCGACGCGCGGAAGGGCAGGAGTTCGTCGGGGATCTGCTCCACCGCCGTACGGCAGGCCTCCAGCGTCTCCGTCATCCGCTCGTGGTCGGGGTCGCGTTCCACCCGTGCGACGGCCGCTTCCGCCGCCGCCGTCAGGTCCGTCACCCGTTCCATGGCCCCCTGGAGCAGCCCCGCCGCCGCGACGTCCCGCGCGAGGTCCTCCGGCTGCTCCCCCTGCGCGGCCAGCGGCTCCAGGGCGTCGGCGACGGCCGCGTCGCGCCGGGCCCGGTCGCCGGTCAGCAGGAGCGCACGGCACCGGTGCAGCCCCGCGATCGCCCGTACGGCCTCCGGGTCCCGGGCCGGGTCGGGCACGCACCCCATCAGCTCCCGTACCAGGACCAGCGCTTCGGGTGAGAGCACCGCGTCATGGTCGTACGTCATGAGGAAGCGCCGGATCCGCGCGGTCAGCGCCCTGATCAGTTCGTCCCGCACATGGGCTGCCACCACAGACCCCCGTTCCGCGACTCTGGCCGGATCTCAACTCCCTTGTACAGTAGGGATGATGATCCCTCGGGGGACAGGGGTGATGCGACCATGGCCGAGGACCAAGGGCGGAATCAGGCCGCGCTGGGGTGGGTGTGCGAACAGCTCGCCGGGGTGCGCGGGCTCGCGGACCGGGCAGGGAAACGTGCCGAGTTGGACCCTCTCCTCGCCTCCCTGCGGCTCGCGGACCGCGACCTCATGACGCTGATGGACGAGATCGAGGCGCTGCTGCGCCGCTGCGGCTGGGGCGGCACGATCCGCGGCGAGATACCCGACCTCGGTCTGGGCCCGGGGATTCCTCTGGAGGAGGCGTATCTCTGCCCCCGCGAGGCGGGGCGGCAGTGCGCGCGTACCGTCCTCACCTTCGACGTCAAGGGCGGCGCCGTCCCGTCGTGCGCACTGCACGGCATTCCGATGCGGCTCGAACGGCTCGACCCGTGACCGCCTTCCTCAGCGCCCTCGGCGGCAAGCTCGCGGACACCTGGCTGTCGCTGCTGGTCCTCCCCGGTCTGCTCTTCGTATCGCTGGCGGCCGTCGGCCACAACCTGGGGCACCGGCACGCGCTCGATCTGCCCCTGCTCGTACGCCGTATCAACACCCTGGCCGCCGATCCGGCAGCGCACGCCCCCGGCACCATCGCCCTGCTCGCCGTGCTGGTCCTGGCCGCGTCGGCGGGCGCGAGCCTGGTGGCGTCCGCCCTGGCGGGGGCCGTGGAACGGCTCTGGCTCGGCGACTGGCCGCGCCCCCTGTCCGGCGCGGCCCGGACGCTCACCGCCCGGCGCGTGCAACGCTGGGACTCGGCCGACGAGCGCCACCGTACGGCGCTACGGGACAAGGCCGACCGCAAGCGGGCCGCGCGCGACGCCGGGACCGACCCCGAGCTGCCCGAGCCCGCCGCTACCCCGGCACCCGCTGCCTCCACCGCCCCGGCACCTGGCCAGGACGACACCCGGGCGCTCAACGAGGCCCGTAACCGCATCGCCCTCGCCCACCCCGACCGGCCCACCTGGATGGGCGACCGGATACACGCCGTCGAATCCCGCGTCCACGAGCACTACGGCCTTGACGTGGCCTCCGCCTGGCCCCGGCTCTGGCTGCTCCTGCCCGAGGCCCCCCGCGCCGATCTGCAGTCCGCGCGCACCGCCCTCACCACCGCCGCGCGCCGCGCCGCCTGGGGCGCGCTCTGTCTGCTGCTGGGGCTGTGGTGGTGGCCGGCGGCGATCGCCGGGGCAGTCGCGTACCTCGGCGCGTGGCGACAAGGACGGCTGGCGGTCGACGTCTTCGCCGAGCTCGTGGAGGCGACGGTCGACCTCCACGGCCGTGAGCTGGCGGCGGCGCTGGGCATCCCGTGCGAGGCCGCGCTGACGCCGGAGGTCGGTGTCCGCATCACCCGCACCGTACGCAAGGGAACGTAAGCGAACGTAAGGGCGTATCAAGGGAGTTGGGGCACATGAACGTACTACTCCTGCTCGGCCTGCCGGCGGGGGCACTGGCCGGGTACGTACTCGGCGCGTGGCCGGGCGCGGTGATCGGAGCCTACTGCGGGGCGACCGTGGGACTGCTCGTCCAGCGTGGAGCGGAAAACCAACGCGCGGCGCGGAGCCTGCGCATCGTGGTCGCCCAGGAGTTCCGGGCCGACCGGTCCGACCCGCGCGCGCCCGCGCTGATCGCGGCGATCGAGCGCGGCACCACGGGCTACTTCATCCAGGGCCTGGGCACGCTCGTCGGAGCTGTCGTCGGCTATCTGGTCCCCGTCACCGACACCATGGCGGCGAGGGGCGCCTTCCTCGGCATGGCGATCGGCGCGCTGGCCGCCTGTTTCGTGGGTCCCCGCAACGCCCTGTCGGCCTTCGCCGCGGCCGGGCGCCACCTCTGGGTGGGCGCGGCGGCCCTGTTCTCGTACGAGCGGTGGGGCGGCAATGCCTTCGCTCTCGCCGCCACCATCACCGGGGCGGTGCTGTGCTGGCTGCTGACCGCCGGAACCGGCTCCGCCCGAACCCGAACCCCCTTCTGACACGGACCTGAGACAGATCCTGATGCGGATCAGCCGCGGTACGTCTCCAGCAGCCGCAGCCACACCTCACTGATCGTCGGAAACGCGGGCACCGCGTGCCACAGCCGCTCGATCGGCACCTCGCCCGCGACCGCCACCGTCGCCGAGTGCAGCAGCTCGCTGACCCCCGGCCCCACGAACGTCACACCGAGCAGGATTTCGCGGTCCAGGTCGACAATCATCCGGGCGCGGCCACGGTAGCCGTCGGCGTACAGGCTCGCGCCCGAGACCGAGGCGATGTCGTAGTCGACGGCGCGTACCCGGTGGCCCGCCGACTCGGCATCCGCGAGTGACAGGCCGACCGCCGCCGCTTCCGGGTCGGTGAAGACGACCTGCGGGGTCGCCGCGTGGTCGGCGGTCGCGGAGTGCGCGCCCCACCGGTCGGTCTCCAGCAACGGGACGTGCTGGGCCCTGGCCACGATGGCGGCTCCCGCGATACGGGCCTGGTACTTGCCCTGGTGCGTGAGGAGCTGGCGCTGGTTCACATCGCCGACCGCGTACAGCCAGCGACTTCCGTCGACCCGGCAGCTGTCGTCCACCTGGAGCCATGAGCCCGGTTCAAGACCCACCGTCTCCAGACCGATCAAGTCGGTGCGGGGCGCGCGGCCGGTGGCGAAGAGAACCTCGTCCACCTCGATACGCTCGCCGCCGTTCAGGACGAGGGTGACGGGACCCGTGCCGCCGGAGCGTTCGACGCCGGTGACTCCGGTCTCCGTACGGATCTGCGCGCCCGCCTCGGTCAGCGCGTCGGCGACGTGCTCGCCGACGAACGGTTCCATGCGGGGCAGCAGGCCGCTGCCGCGTACCAGCATGGTGACGCGCGAGCCGAGTGCCTGCCAGGCGGTGGCCATCTCCGAGCCGACCACTCCCCCGCCGACGACCGCGAGCCGCTCCGGGACCCGCTGGGCGCTGGTGGCCTCGCGGCTCGTCCAGGCCTTGGCTCCGGCCAGGCCGGGGATATCGGGCAGGACGGCGCGGCTGCCGGTGCTCACGACGACGGCGTGGCGGGCGGTCAGCACATGGTGCTCGCCCTCGGGTCCTTCCACGACGACCTTCTTCGTACCGTGCAGCCTGCCCTGTCCGCGGTAGAAGCGGGCGCCGGTCGAATCGATCCACCCGACCTGGCCGTCGTCCTTCCAGTTGGAGGCGTACTCATCGCGATGGGCGAGTACCGCCTGGGTGTCGAGCGGCCCCTCCACATGGTGGCGCAGTCCCGGAACCTTGCGCGCGTCGGCGCGGGCGATCACGGGGCGCAGCAGTGCCTTGCTGGGGATGCAGGCCCAGTACGAACACTCGCCGCCGACCAGCTCGCTCTCCACGACCGCGGTACTGAGGCCCGCGGCCCGGACCCGGTCCGCCACGTTCTCCCCGGCGGGGCCCGCGCCCAGCACCACCACGTCGTACTCCACAGCTTCCGTCATAGAGCCAGTCTGGCCGTGGGTGTGCGTCCTGGCCACATGGGCAGGGGGAGGAATAGCACAGCCCCGGGCACGGTTGTCCGGGGCGAATCCGTCGGAGAGGGAAGAGGTAGCACGTCATGAGCACTGTTGAGCTCACCAAGGAGAACTTCGATCAGGTCGTGACCGACAACGACTTCATCCTGATCGACTTCTGGGCTTCCTGGTGCGGTCCCTGCCGACAGTTCGCCCCTGTCTACGAGGGTGCCGCTGAGCGCCATCCCGACCTGATCTTCGCGAAGGTCGACACAGAGGCACAGCAGGAGCTCGCCGCGGCCTTCGAGATCCGTTCCATCCCGACGCTGATGATCGTCCGCGACAATGTCGCGGTCTTCGCGCAGCCGGGCGCGCTGCCCGCGGCCACGCTGGAGGATGTGATCGGTCAGGCGCGTGCGCTGGACATGGACGAGGTCCGCAAGTCGATCGACGACGCGGCCCAGCAGCAGGCCCAGCAGAGTCAGCAGGCTCAGTCGTCCGACGCGTCGACCACCCGTACCGACAGCCCGTAGTCCAGTTCCGCACCGTCCACCAGTATCGCCTCGACCGTGCGCGTCACGGGGTCGATATCGGCCTCCACCCCCTCGCCGACATAGCGCGGGTAGCCGCTGGCCCCGTAGGAGCCCGTGGCGCGCACCACGGCCGAGCGGATGGCGCTCTTGGTCAGGGAGGCCGCGTCGCCGTCCGTGACGTGTTCGGGCACCACCAGGATTTCGTAGCGCTGGGGGTGAGGGTGAGTGCTCATGCAAGCGACGCTAGACAAGCCCCGCCCGGTGCGCATGTCGCCGGGTCAGCTGGACTCGCGTGGGACGGCCCGCGCCCGCATCAGGTCGTGCTGCTGCTCGGGCTCCGCGCCCGGCTCGCGTACCACGCGGTCGACGAGTCCGGCCAGGCGCTGACCGGTGACCAGGTCGATCTGCACCGTACTGAGCCGGGGCCGGAGTAACTTCCCCAGCAGCAGATCGTCGGCGCCCACCACGGCCGTCTCGCGCGGGACGGAGATGCCCTCGTCCTGGAGGGCGCGCATCAGGAGCATGGCGTACTCGTCGTTGTACGCGTAGACCGCGTCCAGGCCCAGTCCGCGCCAACGCGCGGCGAGCGCGGTGGCCGACTCCTCGTCGTACGACAGGGGCAGCGGTTCGATCCGGGCGCCGGTGCGCGTCGCGGCCTGCGTCGCCCCCGCGAGCCGCGGTAGGGAGAAGACGTCCAGGGCAGGATCCTCGGGCAGTACGACGCCGATGTTCCGGTAGCCGCGGCCCAGGAGGTGGGTGGCGGCACAGTCGCCTATTTCCCGCTGGTCCATGACGAGGGAGTGCGCGCCCTCGACGCGTTCGGGGCCGAGTGTGATGACGGCCTTGGCGCCGGAGCGCTTGAGTACGCCGACGCCCTGCGGGGTGAGGGCGACCTCGCCGAGCGAGACGACCGCGACGGGGCGCAGTTCGGCCCAGGCGCGGGCGGCCTCGTCGCCGTCGAGGCCGAGGCAGCCGTACTGGACGACGGTGTAGTCCAAGCGGCGCAGCGCCCACTGGAGTTCGTTGAAGAAGCGGCTGTAGAGCGGCGAGACCGGGACGTGCGCGGTGGGCAGCAGCACCATCCGGGTGTGTCCGGCGCGCAGGGAGCGGGCCGCGGCATGGGGCACATAGCCCAGCTCCTCGGCGGCCTCGCGGACCCGGCGGCGGGTGGGTTCGCTTATTCGTACGGCCGAGGTGTTGTTGAGTACGTACGAGACTGTGGCCCGCGAGACACCGGCCAGCCGGGCGACGTCGGCACTGGTCGGGACGGAATGTTCTGCGGACTGCTCGGGTGTCTGGCTCATCGCTCTCCGCATCCTTCCAGACCGGTTGCGCACCGGTGCTCACGGATGGCTCGAAACGAGCGCAAGGGGGCGAAGAATAGGGCTACTGGCACGTGTTACCCCACCAGTTACCCCATCAGAAAGGCTCATTGTGCTGCTGCATACGACCACTTGGGGCGAGGCGACCGTCTCGCGCTCCTCGGTCACGGGATCATGGCCGACCACCGCACCCGGCGGAGGGTCGGGCCCGCGCTCGCCGGCAAGGGGTACCGCGTCATCGCCGTCGATCTGCGCGGCCATGGCGCGAGCGCCCACGACTCGTACAGTCGGAGTCTCTTCGCCGACGACCTCGTGGAGACGCTGCCCGCCGGCGCCGACCTGGCCATAGGCCACTCTCCCCCATAGCCTTCGGCATGGGTGGGGGTCCCCCCAGGCCCCTGGGCCGAGGGGGAGTACCCCCATCGGAGGCCTCGCGCTCTCGCTCGCCGTGGAGCGACTCGCGCCTCTGCGCGCCGTCTACTCCGATCCCGCCTGGCGGCTGCCCCCTCCCGAAGAGGGCACGGGACCCGAGCAGTTCGCCGGGGCCAAGACGCGCGAGCGGGCTCAGATCGCGGCGATGAATCCGCGCTGGGACGCGGTGGACATCGACATCGAGGTGGAGACCCTGAAGGCCTGGGACGAGGCCACCGCGTTCGGCATCGCCGATGTCTTCGGCGCGGATCTGCTGCCGGTGCGGCCGGTGGTGCCGCCCTCGCTCGTGACGCTCGCGGGTCCGAGCCATCTCATCTCCCCCGCCGACGCAGCGGAGTTGGCGCGGCGCGGCTTCGAGGTCCGTACGGTCCGGGGCGCGGGCCACACCATCCACCGTGACGACTTCGACGGCTTCATGACCTCACTGGACGGCTGGATCTGACGGGCTCGCCTATGGGTAGGCTCCGTGCCATGGACGACGGGGACGAGTCGATGGTGGGGCTGCTCGGGCGGGTGACCGGCACGGTCGGGCCCGGGCTCGTCGGCGAGGTGATCGTCCGCATCCGGGGCGGGGCGGAACATTTCCTCGCCTATCCGGCCTCCGCGAAGGACCGTATCGAGACCGGCACCGTGGTGACTGTCGTGGAACATCTACCTCCACGTACCGTCTATGTCATATCTGCGTACGACAGTTGAGAGTCACCCCGTTCGAAGAGGACACTCCCGCTCATCCGGTGCCGAGCGGCGCCGGGCGAAGGGGGATGTGCGATGGACAACATCGGCCTCGCGGCGGGACTCGTACTCGCTGTCATCATCATTCTGATCGGCCTGTTCAAGCTCATGTGGCGAGTCGCCGAGCCGAACGAAGCGCTGATCATCTCGGGTTCCAAGCACAAGACCGAAGGTCTGGGCGAAGGCATGGGATTCCGTATCGTCACCGGCCGCGGCACGCTGGTGATGCCGGGAATCCAGGCGGTACGCAAGCTGTCGCTGGATCTCAATGAAACCCAGCTGTCCGTGGACTGCGTGACCCAGCAGGGCATTCCACTGAAGGTGGTCGGGGTGGTCATCTTCAAGGTCGGCGACGACTTCGTGTCGATAGCCAACGCCGGACGCCGTTTCCTCGACCAGCAGAAGCGGATGGCGGAGCGCGTCCACAACGTCTTCGCCGGGCATGTGCGGTCCATCGTCGGCGGGTTGACGGTCGAGGACATGATCCGCGACCGGGACAAACTGACCGGCCAGACCCGGGCGGCCTGCGGCACCGAGATGGAGAAGCTCGGGCTGATCGTGGACTCGCTGCAGATCCATGAGATCGAGGACCCGACCGGCTACATCAAGAATATGGCCGCGCCGCACACCGCCGCGGTCCAGCGGGACGCCCGTATCGCGCAGGCCGAGGCGAACCGGCTGGCGACGGAGGCCGAACAGCAGGCCGCGGCCCGGATGTCGGAGGCGACGCGGGACAGCGAGATCCTTCAGGCGGGCTATCAGGCGGAGCGCGACAACGCATCGGCGAAGGCGAAGCAGGCGGGCCCGCTCGCGGAGGCCGCCGCGCGCCAGGAGGTCGTGGTCCAGATGACCCGGGTCGCCGAGCTGGAAGCGCGGCGTCGTGAGCAGCAGCTCCAGGTGGATGTGCGCAAGCCCGCGGACGCGGCGGCGTACGAGAGGCGGACGCTCGCCGAGGGCAAGCGGGACGCCCGTATCTCGGAGGCCGAGGCGGAGGCGAAGCAGACGGAACTGGCGAGCGCCGCGAAGGCCGCGGCGATCCGGCTCACGGGTGAGGCGGAGGCCGCGGCGAACCAGGCGCGCGGGCTCGCGGTGGCCGCGTCGGTGCGGGCGAAGGGGCTCGCGGAGGCCGAGGCGATCAAGGCGCGGGCGGCGGCGCTGGCCGAGAACCAGGAGGCTGTGGTCGCCCAGCAATTGGCGGAGAAATGGCCGGAGATCGTCGAGGCGGGCGCGGGAGCGTTCAGCAACGTCGACCACATGATCCTGCTCAACGGCGCCGACGGAATGTCCGAGATGTTCGCGAAGGCACTGACCATGGGGGGTACGGGGCTGGGGCTCGCGCGTCAGCTGCTGTCGACCATGAACCAGAACGGGGACCTGGGCGGTGCCGGCGGGAATGGCGCGGTGCCGTCCGTGCCGTCCGTCAGCGAGAAGATCCCGGTGACGGACGAAGGGAAGAACGGAGGGAAGAAGTGAGTCCCGCGAACGTGCGGCGGAAGGCCGCCGGCGTGGGTCCATCCCCCGTACGGTCCAGTACCGCGAAGACGATCTGCTCGAAGTGCCCGGCGAACCGGCCATCCCCGGTGAGCAGCGTGTGGAACGCGCCCGCCACGGCCTCGGGGTCATTGCGGAAGACCCCGCACCCCCAGGCCCCCAGCACCAGGCGCCGGTAACCGCGCCCGGCCGCCGTCTCAAGAACCCTCTCGGCACGGGAGGCGAGGGCGGCCGGGATGCGGTGCGCCTGGTCGGGGATACGGCTGCTGATCACCCCGGCGTTCGGCGCGGCCGAGGTCAGGAAGCCGACGGTGTACGGAGCGTCGAGCAGCCGTCCGCGGTCGTCCCGGAAGACGGGGACGCCCGGGGAGTAGATCACCCGATCGGTGTAGAAGGGGCTGCGGTCGGCGCGGTGGTGGTCGTAGAACTGGGGCGCACGCAGGAGTGTGGCGTACAGCGCGGACGCGCGGCAGAGGGCTTCCTCCTGGGCCTGAGCGCCGTTGAGGTAGCCGCCGCCGGGGTTGCGCGCGGAGGCGAAATTCAGGACGGCGACCGGCCCCTGGTCTATCGGCCCGGTCAGGCGGCGGGCCGCTTCCGTGCTGCTCTCGGCGGTGACCTCGAAGGCCGTCCCGCGGTCGGTGTCCGGGACGACCGCGACGGCCTCCGGCCCGTACATCCGGGTGCCCGTCAGCGCGGCGCTCACCTCGGGTCCGATCACCACCTCGCGCCCGTCGGAAGCGAAGTAGCGGCCTGTTTCGACGACCTCCTCGGTCTGCTTCGCGATCCCCCGCAGTCGTGCGCTCATGAGGACATCGTCAGGCCCTGGTGATCGCACGGCAACCGGTTTTCCGACCGGCTGCGCGCCGCGAGGGGCACTCTTGTGCGAAGCGGCGGGCGTGGCTTTAGGTTGGTGGATGCCTTCGACAGGAGAAAGATGATCATGCACCCGCCCGATACAGGTGAGTACGACCGGCCTATCGCCGAAGGCGAGGCCGAGGACCTGTTGCGCTGCATCTGCTTCAAGACCGGGCCGCCCACCACGGTGGGCGTGGAGGTGGAATGGCTCGTTCGAGAGCCGGACCACCCCCACCGCCCCGTCCCCGCCGACCGTCTCGATTCCGTCTACGACCAGGTACGTTCTCTGCCCCTGAAGTCCGCGCTCACCGTGGAGCCGGGCGGCCAGCTGGAGCTCAGCTCTTCGCCTGCCGCCTCCCTGATGGAGTGCATCGACTCCACCGCCGCCGACCTGGACGCCGTACGCGCGGTGCTCCGCCCGGCAGGCCTCGCTCTCACCGGACTCGGGCTCGACCCCTGGCAGCCCCCTCGCAGGCTGCGCCACGAACCCCGCTACGACGCCATGGAGGCGTATTTCGACCGGACAGGTCCGTCCGGCCGCGCCATGATGTGCGGCACCGCCTCCGTCCAGGTCTGTCTGGACGCGGGCGAGGAGGAACCCGGCCCGCTGGGGCACGGGCGGCGCTGGCAACTCGCGCATCTGCTGGGCGCGGTGCTGCTGGCGGCGTTCGCCAATTCCCCGGCGCGGGAGGGCCGCCACACCGGCTGGCGGTCGACCCGCCAGGCCGTGTGGGCCGCGCTCGATCCCGTACGGCCGACCGCGCCGCCACTGCACCGGGAGCCGCGGTCCGCGTGGGCCGCGCATGTGCTGGACGCGCCGGTGATGTTCATCCGCGGCGCGGTGGCGGACGGGCCCTGGGCCGTGCCGGACGGGCTCACCTTCCGGCAGTGGATACACGTACGGGCGCCGCGCCCGCCGACCCGGGAGGATCTCGACTACCACCTGACCACGCTCTTTCCACCCGTACGGCCGCGTGGGCATCTTGAACTGCGCATGATCGACGCGCAGTCCGGCGATGACGGCTGGATGGTGCCGGTCGCCGTCACCACCGCGCTGTTCGACGACGCCGAAGCGGCGGAGACGGTGTACCGCGCCGTCAAGCCGCTGGCGGAGACGGCGGGCGCGCGGGCCGCGCCGCACAATCCGCTCTGGGTCCATGCCGCCAGGGACGGCCTGACCGATCCCGAGCTGCACGCGGCGGCGGTGACCTGCTTCGCCGTCGCGCTGGACGCGCTTCCCCGCGTCGGCGCGTCGCGCGCCGTGCTGGACGCGGTCGCGGGCTTCAACGAGCGCTATGTCCTGCGGGGCCGATGTCCCGCCGACGAGCTGCGTATCCCCTCCCTCGGGTCCCTCGGGAAGGAACTGACCACATGACCGAAGACCTCCGGCGGCGCGCCTTCGAGGCGCTCACCGCCGCTCGCTCCCGCACGTCCACGCTCACCTCGTGCGTGGACGATGACGAGCTGATCGCACAGCACTCCCCGTTGATGTCCCCGCTGGTGTGGGACTTGGCGCACATCGGCAATCAGGAGGAGCTGTGGCTGTTGCGCACGGTCGCGGGGCGTGAGGCGCTGCGGCCCGAGATCGACTCGGTCTACGACGCGTTCGAGCATCCGCGCGCGCTGCGGCCCACGCTGCCGCTGCTCGCGCCGGCCGAGGCACGGGCGTACGCCTCGGACGTACGGGGCAGAGTCCTGGACGTCCTCGACAAGGCCCCGCTGGAGGGCGGTCACCGGCTGGTCGACGCGGCGTTCGCCTTCGGGATGATCGCCCAGCACGAGCAGCAGCACGACGAGACCATGCTGATCACGCACCAGCTGCGGAAGGGGCCGGTCGCACTCACCGCGCCGGAGCCGCCCGGGCCGGCTGGGTCGGCTGGGTCGCCTTCGGGCAGCGCGCGAGGCCTGGCGGCCGAAGTCCTGGTACCTGGTGGTCCGTTCACGATGGGCACCTCCACCGAGCCGTGGGCGCTGGACAACGAGCGGCCCGCGCACCAGCGTGTCGTACCGGCGTTCTTCATCGACACGGTGCCGGTGACCTGCGGCGCGTACCAGGCTTTCATCGAGGACGGCGGCTACCGGGAGCGCCGCTGGTGGGCGGCCGAGGGCTGGAACCAGATCAGGCAGCACGACATCGCGGCGCCGCTGTTCTGGCGACGCGAGGGCGACCAGTGGCTGCGCCGCCGCTTCGGGGTGACCGAGGTGGTTCCGGCGGACGAGCCGGTGCTGCATGTGAGCTGGTACGAGGCGGACGCGTACGCCCGCTGGGCGGGCCGGCGGCTGCCGACGGAGGCCGAATGGGAGAAGGCCGCCCGCCACGATCCCGTCTCGGGCCGCTCGCGCCGCTTCCCCTGGGGCGACGCGGAACCGTCGCCGTCGCAGGCCAACCTGGGCCAGCGCCATCTGCGGCCCGCCGCGGCGGGAAGCTACCCGGAGGGGGAATCGCCGTTCGGTGTCCGGCAGCTGATCGGGGACGTGTGGGAGTGGACGTCGAGCGACTTCCTGCCCTATCCGGGCTTCGCCGCGTTCCCGTACCGCGAGTACTCCGAGGTGTTCTTCGGCGGGGAGCACAAGGTGCTGCGAGGCGGTTCGTTCGCGGTGGACGCGGTGGCGTGCCGCGGAACGTTCCGCAACTGGGACCTGCCGGTGCGCCGCCAGATCTTCTCGGGTTTCCGCACGGCGCGGGACGCGAACGGGGAGGCGTCGTGACGGCGCGGAGCCGGGGCGGGGAACCTGTCCACGTGGTACGCCGCGCACCCGTGCCAGGGCACGGCGACAACACCTTCTGGCACGTCAACGCCCGGGTGCGCCAGGTACCCGCGCCGCCCCGGCACGACGCCGGCTTCGGGACGCGGCCGGCGGCCCGCGGATGCAACCGGCCAGAACGGACAACGGGCAGTACGGTCGGCCGCACCGCCCCGCCCCGGGGGCCCGCAGCTGCGAACTCGCCCTCGAACGCGTCGGCACCGGGTACGACAGGCGCCCACGGCGCCGCGTGGTGCGCCGCGCACCCGTGCCAGGGCATGGCAACGGCTTCCCCGGACGCGTCGGCGCCGGGCCCCGGCGACCCGCACGCCTGTGGGGCCGGACACCCGTGCAGCCACGGCGCGACCCTGCGGCCACCGGAACCGGAGAGCGGTCGCGGACCCGGCCGGCTCCGGGGTACGGCGCCCCGGATCCGGGCTGCGGCAGCAGCGCAGTCTGCGCCGCGCACCCGTGCCAGGGCGCGGCGACAACACCTCCTGGCGCGTCAACGCCCGGGTGCGCCAGGTACCCGCGCCGCCCCCGGCACGACCCGCACCCCCGGACCCGCACTCCCCCGAAAGGCGCCCCACTGATGTGCCGCCATCTCGCGTACCTCGGGCCCCCGCTGCCCCTCGGTGCCGTTCTCGTACAACCCGCCCACAGCCTCTTCCGGCAGTCCTGGGAGCCCCGGCGCCAAGCCCACGGCACTGTCAACGCCGATGGCTTCGGGGTCGGCTGGTACGCCGAGGGTGATCCCGTGCCCGGCCGGTACCGGCGTACCGGGCCCATCTGGGCCGATCTCTCCTTCGGCGATCTCGCCCGCGTGATCCACAGCGGGGCCGTGCTCGCCGCCGTCCGTGATGCCACCGAGGCGGGCGCGGACGGCGAGGCCGCAGCCGCGCCGTATGCCGACGGGGCCTGGCTGTTCAGTCACAACGGCGCGGTCAGCGGCTGGCCCGGCAGTCTGGCGGCGCTCGCCGTGACGCTGCCCGCCGCCGAGCTGCTCGCGATGGAGGCGCGCTGCGACTCCGCGCTGGTGTGGGCGCTCGTGCTGCACCGGCTGCGCCTGGGCGACGAGCCCGGGCAGGCGCTCGCCGACACCGTCCGCGATGTCGCCGAGGCCGCGCCGGGGTCCCGGCTCAATCTACTGCTCACCGATGGCGAGACGATCGCCGCGACCACCTGGGGCGACACCCTCTGGTACCTCGCCGAGCCCGGCCGCCGCACGGTCGTCGCCTCGGAGCCGTACGACGACGATCCGCACTGGCGAGAAGTGCCGGACCACACCCTCCTCGCCGCCACCCGCACCGATGTTCTGCTGACCTCGCTCAAGGAGCCCACTCAGTGAGCCCGTTCCTGCTGACCCGTACCCTGCCCGAGGACGCGACGGACGCCGCGCTGCGGGCCGACGTGCTGCACGGCCTGACCCGTACGCCCAAAGAGCTGCCGCCGAAGTGGTTCTACGACGCCCGCGGCAGCGAGCTGTTCGAAGAGATCACCCGGCTGCCCGAGTACTACCCGACCCGCGCCGAGCGGGAGATCCTCGTCGCCCGCGCACCCGAGATCGCCGCGGCGACCGGCGCGCGCACCCTGGTGGAGCTGGGCTCCGGCTCCTCCGAGAAGACCCGGCATCTGCTGGACGCGTTGCCCGCCCTGCACAGCTACGTGCCGGTCGATGTCAGCGAGAGCGCCCTGACCGGCGCGGCGCGGGCGCTGGTGGACCAGCGGCCCGAGCTGAACGTCCACGCCCTGATCGCGGACTTCACGCACGGGCTCGCGCTGCCCGGCACCCCGGGGCCGCGGCTGGTCGCCTTCCTCGGCGGCACCATCGGCAACCTGCTGCCCGCCGAACGCGCCGCGTTTCTGCGCTCCGTACGCTCGCTGCTCGCGCCCGGCGACGCGCTGCTCCTCGGCACGGACCTGGTGAAGGACGAAGACGTCCTGGTCCGGGCGTACGACGACGCGTCCGGGGTGACGGCCGCCTTCAACAAGAACGTGCTCCTGGTCATGGCCCGCGAGCTGGGCGCGGACTTCGACCCGGACGACTTCGAGCATGTGGCGCTGTGGGACCGGGAGCGCGAGTGGATCGAGATGCGGCTGCGGGCCCGCTCCGCGGTGACCGTGAAGATCCCCGAGCTGGGTCTGGTGGTCTCCTTCGAGGCGGGCGAGGAACTGCGTACGGAGATCTCGGCGAAGTTCCGTCAGGAGGGTGTACGGAGTGAGCTGGCGGAGGCGGGGATGGAGCTGACGCATTGGTGGACGGACAGGGAGGGGAGGTTCGCGCTGTCCCTCGCGACGGCCGGCTGAGCGGCGGCAGTCGGCCGAGCTGTGACAGTCGTGTGAGCGGTGGCAGCCGTGTGAGCGACAAAGCCCGGCCACGACGCTGCGAGGCCCGACTGCGCCGCCCGCGCCAGTGAGCGGCGGTCGGGGCAGCTCCCCGCGGGGATGACCGGCAGCAGCCGGATCTCCGCGGTGAGCCCGCCCGCCGCCGCGACCCGCCACAGCGACACGACCAGCGGATCATCGCCGACGAACGCGGCTGCCCCGGTGGGCAGATACGTGATGCGTACGGGCTGTACGGCCACGCCCGCGTCCAGCGCCGCCTGGAAGACGGCGTGCCGGAATCGGCCCTGGTCGCGCCCGCACCAGGTGGAGCCTTCGGGGAAGGCGATGACCCGCGACCCGCCGCCCAGCGCGGCGGCTATCCGGCCCACGGTGGCGGGCAGCATGCGGAGCCGGTCGCGCTCCACGAAGAGTGTGCCGCCCCAGGCGGCGAGCGGCCCGAGGACCGGCCAGCGCCGGACCTCGCTCTTGGCCAGCATCCGTCCGGGCAGGGCCGCCGCGACCAGCGGTATGTCCAGCCAGGAGATGTGGTTGGCGACGACCAGCGCCCCCCGGGGGCCGGGCGGGCCATCCGTACGGCCGCCCACGATCCGTATCCGTACGCCGAAGGCACGCACCACCACGCGCGCCCACCGCCGGGTCAGCCGGTCCCGGACCCGTACGTCCAGCAGCATGGCCACCGGCAGGAACAACAGGCCCACGGCCACGGTCAGCGCCCCGGCGAGCAGCCGGGCGGCCGTGATCAGCGCGCCGACCGCCGGTCCCGGGTGCAGCGCGCAACCCTGCGGGGTGCAGGGCGCGCTGGGCAGCCAGGCGCTCATCGTCCGGGGGCGAGGGAGAGGAAGTGCCGCAGGTAGCGCGGGTCGGTGCGGCGCAGCGACAGCAGTACGTACAGGTCGGCGACGCCGAAGTCGGGGTCGTGGGCGGGCGCTCCGCAGACCCAGGCGCCGAGCCGCAGATAGCCGCGGAGCAGCGCGGGCAACTCGACGCGGCCGGCGGGCCCGGCGGGCCGCACGACGGTGTCGGGGTTCCAGAGGCGGCGCGGGGTCACCCAGTACTCCTCGGGGGCGAGGTGCTTGGCCTTGACGGTGTCCCAGGCGGCAGCGGCGACGGTGCCGCCGTCGGCGAGCGGGATCGAGCAGCAGCCGGCCAGCCAGGTGTGCCCGGTCCGGTCCATATAGCGGGCGAGACCTGCCCAGATGAGGGCGATGACGGCGCCGTTGCGGTGCAACGGGTGGACGCAGGAGCGGCCCAGCTCCACCATGTCGTCACGGATCGGGGAGAGCCTGGTGAGGTCGAACTCGCCCTCGGAGTAGAGCCTTCCCGCGACGCGGGCGCGTTCGGGCGGGAGCAGCCGGTAGGTGCCGACGACCTCTCCGGTGCCGGCCTCGCGTACCAGCAGGTGGTCGCAGTACGCGTCGAAGGCGTCGATGTCGAGACCCGGCTCGGGGCTCTCCAGCAGGGCGCCCAGCTCACCGGCGAAGACCTGGTGGCGCAGCCGCTGCGCGGCCCGTACGTCTTCCTGGTCGCGGGCGAACGAGACGACATAGCGGGGCTCGGGCGGCGGCGGAACGGGGAGGGTCGCGGCGAGAGCCACGGGGAGAGCCACGGGCGGAGTCGCGGGGACAAGCTCGGGGACGAGGGCGGGCAATGCGGACATGACGGACTCCTGTGCCGGGCGTAGGGGACGGACCGCGGCTGCGGCAACCCGACTCCTTACTTCTTCCGTGGCCGACTGGATTCGACATGACCGCCCGGCGGAGAAGGGATGTGCGACGGCTGAATGGCGGGGACCGCGCCTCGCGCATCGACTCACGGTGGGGCACCGTTGAGTGAACGCATCGAGAGGAGTGCCACAGCCATGCCGAACCACACCTACCGAGTCACCGAGATCGTCGGCACCTCACCGGAGGGCGTCGACCAGGCCATCCGCAACGGCATCAACCGGGCGTCGCAGACCCTGCGCGCACTGGACTGGTTCGAGGTGACCCAGATCCGCGGCCAGATCGCCGAGGGGCGGATCGAGCATTACCAGGTCGGGCTCAAGGTCGGCTTCCGGCTGGAGGACAGCGACTGAGGACAACGACTCAGGACAACGACTGACGAGTCGGCCTGCCGGGTCACGTACGGCCCTCGCGCTCCTGGGCGTCCCTCAGCGCCTCGGTCACGTCGGGCGCCCAGCGAGCCCGTACGACCGGGAAACCGGCCCGCTCAGCGTCCACGCACACCAGCTCGTCATCGTCCACCAGCATCCGGAACTCCCGGTCCCGGGTCAGCCCCCGCAGGATCTCCAGCTTCGTCCGGCGCGCGGGCCTGCGGTCGTCGTCGCGCCGCATGAACAGCCTGCCCTCCGGGAGCCCCTGCGCCGCCAGCCAGTCGAGGGTGTCCCGGCGGCACCGCTCCGGCCTGCCGGTCAGGTACACGACCTCGCACTCCTCGGCCGCCGCGAGACACAGCTCGACGCCCTTGGCCAGCGGCGGGTCCTGCGGCGCCGCCGCGAAGAAGGCGTCCCAGTCGCGCGGCCTGCGCTCCAGGAAGCGCTGCCGGTGCCCGGCGTCGGAGAGCGTCCCGTCGAGATCGAAGACGGCCAGGGGTGGTCTGCTGCTGTTTCGCGTCACGCGCACAGCGTAGGCAGCGTGGTGGGAATCCTGGCGCGGCGGGGGCGTTGCACTGTGTGTGAGCTCAGTGATCGCTTCCACCCGCTTTTCCGTACTCGACCGTTCCCGCACCCGCGAGGGCCACGACGGGCCGGGGGCGCTGCGCGACACCGTGCGTCTCGCGCAGGAGGCGGAGGCGCTCGGCTAGCACCGCTTCTGGGTCTCCGAGCACCACAGCGTGCCGGGTGTGGCGGGCTCCGCGCCGACCGTGCTGGCCGCGGCGGTCGCCGCCGCGACGTCCACGATCCGGGTCGGCACCGGCGGCGTGATGCTCCCCAACCATCAGCCGCTCGTCGTCGCCGAGCAGTTCGGGGTTCTTGAGTCGCTCTTCCCCGGCCGGATCGACATGGGCCTGGGCCGCTCGGTCGGGTTCACCGATGGGATACGCCGGGCGCTGGGCCGGGACAAGAAGGACGCGCAGGACTTCCCGGCGCGGTTGGCCGAGTTGCTGAACTACTTCCTGGGGGCTGGGGGTCAGGTCCACGCCCGCCCGGCGGAGGGCTTGCGTGTCCCGCCGTATCTCCTGGCGACCGGCGAGGGCGCGCGGATCGCGGCCGACGCGGGGCTGCCGCTGGTCATCGGCGACTTCCGGGGCCGCGACAGGATGCTGGCCGCCATCGACGCCTACCGCCGCGACTTCCGGCCGTCCGCCTGGTCGGAGCGGCCCTATGTCGTCGTCTCCGGCACGGTCGCCGTCGCCGGCACGGAGGAGGAGGCGCGGCGGCTGCTGACACCGGAGGCCTGGTCGCTGGCCCACTCCCGTACGCACGGTGTGTTTCCGCCGCTCGCCCCGCCGGAGCGGATCGAAGCACTGGCGATGACGGCGAAAGAGCGCGAGTACTACGAAGCCGGGCTCACCGGCCATATCGCGGGCACCGAGGAGCAGGTCACCGGCGCGCTGGAAGCCGTGGTGAAGGACAGCGGAGCGGACGAGGTGCTGGTCACCACCAGTACGTACGACCGCGACGCCCTGCTCGACTCCTTCCGCCGTCTCGCCCGCGTCGCCGGCCTCGCTAGCGCCTGACCTTTCTGGTGGCCCGCAGCCACTCCTTGTTCATCGCCGCGATCGACGGCAGTGGGATGCCCTTGGGGCAGGCTGTGGCGCAGGCACCGGTCAGGGTGCAGCCGCCGAAGCCCTCGTCGTCCATGGTCGCGACCATGTCGAGCACCCTGGTCTCGCGCTCGGGCGCGCCCTGCGGCAGCACATTGAGGTGGTTGATCTTCGCCGAGGTGAAGAGCATGGCGGAGCCGTTGGGGCAGGCCGCGACGCACGCGCCGCAGCCGATGCACTCGGCGTGCTCGAAGGCGTAGTCGGCGTCGGGCTTCGGCACCGGCGTGGCGTGGGCCTCGGGCGCCGAGCCGGTCGGGACGCTGATATAGCCGCCCGCCTGGATGATCCGGTCGAAGGCGGAGCGGTCCACGACCAGGTCCTTCACCACCGGGAAGGCCGCCGCCCGCCACGGCTCGACGTCGATCGTGTCGCCGTCCTTGAACGACCGCATATGGAGCTGGCAGGTGGTGGTGCGCTCCGGGCCGTGCGCGTCGCCGTTGATGACGAGGCTGCACGCGCCGCAGATGCCCTCGCGGCAGTCGTGGTCGAAGGCGACAGGATCGTCCCCTTTGAGGATCAGCTCCTCGTTGAGGGTGTCGAGCAGCTCCAGGAACGACATGTCCCGGGAGATCCCGTCGACTTCGTACGTGGCCATGGCGCCGGGTGCTTTGGGGTTCCGCTGACGCCATACGCGCAGGGTGAGCTTCATGCGTAGCTCCGCTGAGTGGGGTGGACGTACTCGAAGACGAGGTCTTCCCTGTGCAGGACGGGTGCCTCGCCGGTGGCGGAGAACTCCCACGCGGCGGCGTAGCAGTACTCCTCGTCCCGGCGGGCGGCTTCGCCGTCCGGGGTCCGGTGCTCCTCGCGGAAGTGGCCGCCGCAGGATTCGGCACGGTGGAGTGCGTCGAGGCACATCAGCTCGGCGAGCTCCAGATAGTCGATGATGCGGTTGGCCTTCTCCAGCGACTGGTTGAACTCCGCACCGGTGCCCGGCACTTTGATGCGCCGCCAGAATTCCTCGCGCAGCCGCGGGATCCGGTCGAGCGCCTTGCGCAGGCCCTCTTCGGTGCGGGCCATGCCGCAGAACTCCCACATCAGTTCGCCGAGTTCGCGGTGGAAGGAGTCGGGGGTGCGGTCGCCGTCGACGGCCAGCAGCAGATTCAGCCGGTCCTCCGTGTCGGCGAGCAGCACGGTCACCACCGGGTGCGAGGCGTCCACGGGCTCCGGGTCCGCGTACGGGGCGGCGCGCGCGAGATAGTCGCTGATCGTGGCCGGCAGTACGAAGTACCCGTCGGCGAGGCCCTGCATCAGGGCGGACGCGCCGAGGCGGTTCGCGCCGTGGTCGGAGAAGTTGGCCTCGCCGATCGCGAAGAGGCCGGGGACGGTGGTCCGCAGGTCGTAGTCGACCCACAGCCCGCCCATGGTGTAGTGCACGGCGGGGTAGATCCGCATCGGCACCTCGTACGGATTCTCGGCGGTGATCCGCTCGTACATCTCGAAGAGATTGCCGTACTTCTCCTCGACCGCTTCCTTCCCCATACGGCCGATGGCGTCGGCGAAGTCGAGGTACACGCCCTGCCCGCCGGGGCCGACGCCGCGCCCCTCGTCGCAGACGTTCTTCGCGGCGCGCGACGCGATGTCGCGCGGGACGAGGTTGCCGAAGGAGGGGTAGATCCGCTCCAGGTAGTAGTCACGCTCGTGCTCGGGGATCTGGTCCGGCGGCCGGGTGTCGCCCTGCGCCTTCGGCACCCAGATACGGCCGTCGTTGCGCAGCGACTCGCTCATCAGCGTCAGCTTGGACTGGTGGTCGCCGGTGCGCGGAATGCAGGTGGGGTGGATCTGGGTGAAGCAGGGGTTGGCGAAGTACGCGCCGCGCCGGTGGGCCCGCCAGATGGCCGTGGCATTGCTGTTCATGGCGTTGGTGGACAGGTAGAAGACATTGCCGTAGCCGCCGGTGGCCAGTACCACCGCGTCGGCGAAGTGGCTGGAGACCGCGCCGGTGACCAGGTCGCGGGCGACGATGCCGCGCGCCCGCCCGTCGATGACTATCAGATCGAGCATCTCGGTGCGCGCGTGCAGGGTTACGGTGCCCGCCGCGATCTGCCGGGACAGCGCCTGGTAGGCGCCGAGGAGCAGTTGCTGTCCCGTCTGGCCGCGGGCGTAGAAGGTACGGGAGACCTGGACGCCGCCGAAGGAGCGGGTGTCGAGGAGTCCGCCGTACTCGCGGGCGAAGGGCACGCCCTGTGCGACGCACTGGTCGATGATCTCCACCGAGATCTGGGCGAGGCGGTGGACGTTCGACTCACGGGCGCGGAAGTCGCCGCCCTTGACGGTGTCGTAGAAGAGGCGGTGGATCGAGTCGCCGTCGTTGCGGTAGTTCTTGGCGGCGTTGATTCCGCCCTGGGCGGCGATGGAGTGCGCCCGGCGCGGGGAGTCCTGGTAGCAGAACTGCTCGACGTGGTAGCCCTGTTCGGCGAGTGTCGCGCCTGCCGCGCCGCCCGCGAGGCCCGTGCCGACGACGATGACAGTGTGTTTGCGGCGGTTGGCGGCGTTGATCAGCTTGGCGTCGAAGCGGCGGCGGTCCCAGCGTTCGGCGATGGGGCCCTCGGGGGCCTGCGTGTCGGTGATCGGCGCGCCGGTCTCGTATGCGGTGTAGTCGGTCATGTCAGCTCACGACTCCGGTCATGACGGCGACGGGTACGGAGATGAAGCACACGGTCAGCGTCAGCGCGAGGAGGTTGGCCACGGTCTTGAGGACGCGGTCGCGGGTGGCGTTGCCGACGCCGAGACTCTGGGCCGCGCTCCAGAAGCCGTGGCGGATGTGCAGCCCGACGGCGAGCATCGCGACGATGTAGATGACGTTGCCGTACCAGGTGGAGAAGGTCGCGACGACGTTCTCGTACGGATGGCCCGGCTGCGCGTTCTCGTTCACCGTCAGCGTCGTCAGGTCCAGCAGGTGCCAGACGATGAAGAGCACCAGGATGATGCCGCCCCAGCGCATGGTGCGGGTGGCGTAGTTCGCGCGGCGCGGCTTGTGCGCGTACGGGGTGGGCCGGGCCCGTATGTCACGGCGGCTGAGCTGGTACGCGGCGACCGCGTGCGCCACGACGGACGCGAGCAGCGCCACGCGGACGATCCACAGGCCCCACTCGTAGTGCAGGACGGGCTCGCCCATGGTGCGCAGCCAGTGGCCGTACGCGTTGAACTCCCCCGGCCCGAAGAAGACCTTGAGGTTGCCCAGCACATGCGCGATCAGGTAGCTGAGCATGATGAGCCCGCTCACGGCCATGACCGTCTTCTTGCCGAGGGTCGATCGCCAGAAGGTGGGCGGGAGGGGCGGTTTGCGGGGCGGTTTGCGATCGGACCGCGTTGCCAGAGCCATGGGACGAAACGCTAGAGCGTAGGTGGGCGAGAGGTCCAAGACATGATCTGGCTCAATTCCATAGGTAGTGGCTATGGTGGCGGGTATGCAGTTTCAGCAGCTTGTCTACTTTGTGGCGGTCGCCGAGACCCGCCACTTCACGCGGGCCGCCGAGCGGGTCCATGTCGCCCAGCCGTCGCTCTCGCAGCAGATCCGGGCACTGGAGAAGGAGCTGGGCGCGGAGCTGTTCAGCCGGGCGCGGGGCAATATCGCGCTCACGGACGCGGGGGAAGCGCTGCTTCCGCTGGCGCGGCGTATCCTCGCGGACGCGGATACGGCCCGGCAGGAGGTTCAGGAGCTGGCCCAGCTGCGGCGGGGCCGGGTCAGGCTGGGCGCGACGCCCAGTATCTGCACGGGGCTGCTGCCGGAAGTGCTGCGGACCTTCCACGATCTGCATCCCGGCATCGAGCTGCTGATCGAGGAGAGCGGTTCGCACGATCTCGTACGGGAGCTGGCGCGGGGCGCGCTGGATCTGGCGCTGATCGTGGAGCCGCTGCCGCCGGGGTCGCCGGCGCTGACCACGGTGGAGCTGCTGCGGGAGGATCTGGTCGTGGTGTCCTCGGCGACGGCGGCGACTACGGCGGGGCCGCGGGGGCCGGTGCGGATCGCCGATCTGCGCGATCAGCCGCTGGTGATGTTCCGGCACGGCTACGACCTGCGCGAGCTGACGGTCGCCGCGTGCCGCGCGGAGGGCTTCGAGCCGCGGTTCACGGTGGAGGGCGGCGAGATGGACGCGGTGCTCGGTTTCGTACGGGCGGGGCTCGGCGTGGCGGTGGTGCCGAGCATGGTGGCGGAGGGGGCGGGTCGGGGTCTGCGGGTTACGGCGCTGGCGCGGCCGGGGCTGCGGCGGACGATCGCGCTGGCGCACCGGAGCGATGTGGCGCCGCCGCGAGCGGCGCGCGAGCTGCAGCGGGTGCTGCTGGCTCGGGGGCGGCGGGGTGCGGGTGGGTGACGGTGCGGGGTGACCGGGCGGGTGCCCGGGCCCCTTGCGGCGGGTGCTGACCGCCGTCTGAAGGGCACGCCCTTCGGGCGTGCCCTCAATCGCCGGACGGGCTTGGGTTGGGCCCCGCCCAGCAGTCCGCTGACTGCTGACCGCCGTCGAAACGGCACGGCCTTCGGCCGTGTCCTCAATCTCCCCCTACGCCTAGCGGCGTGGGTGGGGGCACCTCCCACGCCGCCAGGCGTAGGGGGAGTACCCCCAGACGGGCTTGATGGTCCGCCGGACGGGCTGAAATAAGCCCGCCCGGCGATTGAGGGCGAAACGGCTACCGGACGGCCCCGGTCATACCGCGTCGGACAGGACCAGGCTGTGGATTCTGTCCGGCGCGCCCGGGCGCGCGTAGTACCAGCCCTGGGCCGTGTCGCAGCCCAGCATCCGCAGCTGCTCCGCCTGCGCGCCCGTCTCCACCCCCTCCACCGTCACCGCCAGTTTCAGGCTGTGCGCCAGCGAGACGATCCCCTCCACGATCTTCAGGTCGACCGGGTCCGCCGGGTGCCGCTGCATGCCCTGCGTGAACGAACGGTCCAGCTTCAGCACACTCACCGGCAGCCGCCGCAGATTCGCGAGGTTCGAGTAACCCGTGCCGAAGTCGTCGAGCGCGATGTCCACGCCCATCTCCGCGAGTTGGCGCAGCGGCTTGAGCAGGTCCTCGTTGGCGCCGATTAACGCGGACTCGGTCACCTCCAGGCACAGCGCGCCCGGTTCCAGACCGGACCGCTCAAGGACGTCCACCGTTTCGGCCACCAGCCCGGGGTGGTGCAGCTGGGCGGGCGAGAGGTTGACGTTGATCCGCAGCGGGCCGCCGTCCGAGTGTCGCTCCTGCCAGAACCGGGCCTGGCGTACGGCCTCCTGGAGTACCCAGCGTCCCAGCGGCACGATGAGGCCGGTGTGCTCGGCGAGCGGAATGAAGTGGTCCGGGCCCAGGACGCCGTGCTGCGGATGGCACCAGCGCACCAGCGCCTCCGCCCCGTGCACGCTCCCGTCGCCCATGTGCACCAGCGGCTGGTACTCGATGAAGAACTCACCGCGTTCCAGCGCCGCGGGCAGCGCGTTGGTCAGCCCGTGCCGGGTGATGGCGCGGGCGTCCGCCTCCGGGTCGGCGAGCTCGAAGCGGTTGCCGCCCGCGGCCTTGGCCCGGTACATGGTGATGTCGGCGCTGCGCAGCACCTCCGCCGTCGTGCGTTCGCCCGCGGGCCCCTCCACGATGCCGATGGAGCCGCGTACGGTGAACTCCCGGCCGTCGACAGGGATCGGCGAAGCGAGCGCGCCGAGGATACGGCCCGCGAGGTTGTCGACCTCGCGCTGCGTGTCCGGTCCGGTGGTCAGCGCCACGAACTCGTCGCCGCCGAGCCGGGCCACCATCTCGCCCGGCGCGGTGGCGCAGCTCTGCAGCCGGTCCGCGACCTCCACAAGCAGCCGGTCCCCCGCCGCGTGGCCGAGGCTGTCGTTGATCGCCTTGAACCCGTCGAGGTCGAGGTAGCACAGCCCGAAGCGGGCGCCGTCGCCCGCGGAGAGAGCCTTCTCCAGCCGTTCGAAGAACAGCGTCCGGTTGGGCAGCCCGGTCAGCGCGTCGTGCGTGGCCTCGTAGCGCAGCCGCAGATTGAGCAGCCGGCGTTCGGTGGTGTCCTCCATCAGCGCCAGCTGGTACTCCGGCTTCCCGTCGGCGTCCCGCAGCAGGGACAGCGTCAGGTTGGTCCAGAGCACGGTGCCGTCGTTACGGTAGAACGGCTTCTCCACCCGGAAGTCCTCGCGCTCGCCGCGCACCAGCTCCCCGTACAGCTGCCAGACGTGTGGCCGGTCTTCGGGGTGTGCCCAGTCGGTCACCTTCCGGCCGCGCACATGGTGTTCAAGACCGCCGAACATCTTCGTGAGGGTCTCGTTCACCTCCAGCACATTGCCGTCGAGGTCGGCGATCCCGATGCCGATCGCGGCCCCCTCGAAGACCGCGCGGAACCGCGCCTCGGTGGCGTGCAGCGCCTGGACCGCGTCGCTGCGGGCCCGCATCGCGGAGCGCGCGATGGCCTCCTGTTCGCTCAGGGTGCGTTCCCGCAGCGCCTGGGCGAAGCCCGCGGCCAGCGCGTGCTGGAGCCGGGCGCAGCGGGCCCGGCTCTCCTCGGCTGTCTGCTCGGATTCACCGGCTGGGTCACAGCCTCCGCAGTACAGGACCAGATACGAGTCGACGACGCCGAGCGTGCGGCTGAGCGCGTCGGGGTCTGTGCAGTGGGCGGCCACCAGGGCACCGCCCACACGGTGCGCGGCCGGTGCGTCGAGGGGGTGCGCGTGCAGCGACTCCCTCAACTTCCGGGCCAGCGGCAGCAGATGCTGTTCGAACTCGGGCCGGGTCAGCGACGTCGCCGTCACCGGGAAGATGGCCCGGCTCCAGATCGTCGCGAACCGCCGGAGTCTGTCCTCCAGGTCGTCCGGGTCCGCTTCGGAACCCGACTCCTGCGCCGGCGCCGTCACGCCTTGCGCCCCACCCCGGCGAAGCCCGAGAAGGCGTATGGGTCCTCCAGTTCGGCGGGAGTGTCGGGATGCCAGTGCGGCATGGAGACCAGACCGGGTTCGACCATCTCGTATCCCTCGAAGAAGCGCGCGATCTCCTCGCGCGAGCGCATGACCAGCGGATTGCGGATATTGCGGTAGACGCCGACCGCGCGGCTCGCCTGTTCCTCGGAGACCGGTACTCCGTCGTAGGCGGCGTGGGTGAGGATGATCATGCTGCCGGGGGCGAACGCGTCGCGCAGCTCGGCCACCGCGCCCAGCGGATCGTCGGCGTCCTCGAGGAAGTGCAGCACGAAGACGAGAAGCAGGGCCACCGGCCGCTTCAGGTCGAGCAGTCCGGTGACCTCGGGGCTGTCGAGTATCGTCCGCGGTTTGCGCAGATCGGCGGAGAGCACGGTGGCGTGGTCGTCGCCGTCCAGGACGGCGCGGCTGTGCGCGACGGCGACCGGGTCGTGGTCGACGTAGATGACCCGGGAGTCAGAGGTGGCCTGCTGCGCCACCTCGTGGACGCTGCCGAAGGTCGGGATGCCGGAGCCGATGTCGAGGAACTGGGTGACCCCCTCACCGACGGCGTGGCGCACGGCCCGGCGCATGAACGCGCGGTTGGCCTGCATGATCTTGGGAAGGCCCGGCATGAACTCCATGGCCTTGCGGGCGGCTTCCCGGTCGACTTCGAAATTGTGCGAGCCGCCCAGGTAGTAGTCGTAAATACGGGACACACTCGGCACCGATATGTCGATGCCCGGCGGGGCCCAGGCCGGACGCTCCATCATGTCTCCAACAAGTCGCCACGGGGGAGTTCGGCCATGACCATGGCCAGTTGTTCGAGCCGAGGCTACTGATCGACCGCCAAGAGAGCGAGCCCAAACGGAAAATAGCGGTCCGTTCTTGGTCACACGCCAGTGGCATAGAACAACCGGCCCGCCTCACGCGGGGGGCGTGAGACGGGCCGGTGGACCGGAGCGCGGCGTGGGGACTACTTCGGCGCTCCGACCATCTTCCCCTCGGGGGACATCGCGTACCAAGTGCCGCCGACGCCCTGACCGTTGGTGTCACCGGGCTTCTTGTCACCGGCGAACGTGTACATCGGCCAGCAGTCGATGGTCTGCTGCTTGAGCCCGTCGGGACGGTTGAAGACGACGTTGCCCCTGCCCTTCTCCTTGGGAACGACGATGCCTTCCATGTCGCTCGCGTCGACAGGGGCGACGACCGGCCACTTCTTGAGGCAGTCGTCGAGGCAGGCCGTCTTCATGGGCCAGGCGGAGTCCTTCTCGAAGCGGTAGACCGTCATACCGTTCTTGTCGACGACGATGTCACCCAGCTTCGGGTCCTTGCGGACGGAGAGTCCGGCCTGGTCAGCGGGGGCTGCCGCGTCCTCGCCGCCGCCGGCCTCGGCGTCTTCCGCGCCGCCGCTGGCCTTCTTGCCGTCGGGCGCTGACGCGTACCAAGTGCCGCCGACGCCCTGGCCCTTGGTCTCACCGGGCTTGGTGTCCTTGGCGTAGCGGTACATCGGCCAGCCGCCGATGGTGAGCTGCTTGGTGCCGTCGGCGCGGGTGACCTCGCCGATCAGGGAGGCGTCGGTGCCGGGGGCCGCCGAGGCGCCGCCCGCGGAGACGACCGGCCAGGCCGTCGCACAGTCGTCCACGCAGTTCGACTTCGGCGGGCTGGCCGTGTCCTTGTCGAAGCGGTAGAGGGTCATGCCCGCACTGTCGGTCACTACCTGGCCGAGTTCCTGGCTGTCCAGGACGGCCAGCTGACCGGCGGGCTTCGCGACGGCGGCGGCACCCTGAGCGGCGGCACCGGCTCCCACGTCGGCGCCATAACCGCTGTCCGCGGGCTGCCCGGCGGGATTGGCGACGCCGACCGCCTGCCCGTTGGGGTTCTCCGATCCCTTCTCCTGACCGCACGCCGTCGTCAGCGTGAGTACGGCCGCCGCAGTCACCGCGAGCGAAGCGTTACGCCAGGTGTTCATGTCCACTCCATGTTGTCCATCGATCCTGATGCGACGCCAGCGCGCCGGTTGTTGGTCCTAGGTACGGACAGGAGGGAGGGCTGCGTTCAACGCATGGGAAAAAAACTTCGGAGCCACACCGGAACCGCACTGCGAACCGCCGACGCGAACCGCCGAAATCGCACTTTCTCCGGGGGAATTGCCCCAATCCGAGAATGGCTGAATCGCATCTCCCCCGGAGGCTCCGCTGGTTACTCACCTGCTCAACCACCCCAGAGAACCGAAGTGGTCGTGCAGCAACCGACGCCGCGACACGCCCACGCTGTCCCCCGTCCGGCGTACGACGGTCCCCCATTCGCGCGACAGGGATCGCGGGCGGCGGATGTCGCTCCTAGCGTTTCCGGTGCATCGAGGTGCAATCCCTGACATGTGCGGAAATGGGTTCCGCAGCTGCCCCTCGGAGACCGGAGGCTCATCATGCGCGCGATACGTGTCGCATCCGCCGCTCTGCTGGGAGTGGCCTCACTCGCATTTACCGCCCCCACCGCTTCCACCGCCGCCGCGGCCAACGACAGCAGAGTGACGCAGCCCTTCTTCACCGTCATCCCCTCGACGGTCTCGCCGGGCGGCCGGGTCACCCTGTCCGCCAGCGGATGCACCACCACGGCGACCGCCACATCCGGCGTCTTCGACGCCGTCACCATCAGCGCGGGCACCTCGGCGACTGCCGTGATCGACTCGGACGCCAGGCCGGGGGCCGTGTATTCGGTGCAGTTCGCCTGCGGATCGCAGCGAGGGACGTTCGACCTCACCATCGCGGGCGGCGGCAGGGCCACCGCGACCATCAGCTCCACCACCCTCGCCTCGCCCGGGGCGGTCAGGGGCGGTCTGGGCGGCAGCATGCACCAGGTGAGCGCCGAGGAGCTCGCCGCGGGCACCGCGCTGGTCCTGGTCGCGGCCACCGGCACCGTCTATGCCGTACGCAGGCGCTCCGAGAACCGTCAGCACTGAGAACCGCTCGTCGCCCCGAGTCCTGGCCGGGACTCGGGGCGACGAGCGGTCTGGAGGTTCGTTCGTTCGGCCGGTCAGGCCTTGCCGCTGATCGAGCGGCGGCGACGGGCGATGAAGACACCGCCGCCGATGGCCGCCGTGGCCGCGAGCCCGGCGCCGACCGCCATCTCGATGCTGCTCGGGCCGATCGAACCGCCGAGGCCGCCGAGCGCGCCCCGGGCGGCAAGCACGGTGAAGTTGGTGGTCGCCGTCGCCGATCCCGGGTTCTGCCGACAGGTGACGGTGAGGGTGTAGTGACCCGGCGACGCGTTGTTGTAGATCCGCGCGACACCGGTCGAGACACCGCCGCGGCCCGGGGTGAGTTCGGCGTGCGCAAAGGCGCTGGACGTGGCCGAAGCTCCCCGGGAGCAGCCGTGGACCGTGATGGTGAGGGCACCGCCCTGGTGGACCGAGCGCGGGTTGATGGTGACGTGGATGGCGTTGCCGTGCCGGCCGTCGCCACCACCGTCACCTCCACCGTCACCTCCACCGTCACCTCCACCGCCGGGCCGGCCACCGTCGCCACCGCCACCGCCGCCATCACCGCCACCAGCGGGTCGGCCACCGTCGCCGCCACCGCCGCCATCACCGCCATCACCGCCACCAGCGGGTCGGCCACCGCCACCGCCGCCGTCACCGCCACCACCACCGGGCCGGCCACCGTCGCCGCCACCGCCGCCGTCACCGCCACCAGCGGGTCGGCCACCGTCGCCGCCACCGCCGCCGTCACCGCCACCACCACCGGGCCGGCCACCGCCACCGTCACCGCCGCCACCACCACCGGGCCGGCCACCGTCGCCGCCACCGCCGCCATCACCACCAGCGGGCCGACCACCGTCACCGCCGCCTCCGGCGTTCTGGCCGCCACCGCCACCACCACCGCCGTTCTGGCCGCCACCGCCACCACCACCGCCGTTCTGGCCGCCACCGCCACCACCACCGCCGTTCTGGCCGCCATCGCCGCCTCCGGCGTTCTGGCCGTCGCCACCGGCCGGCCGGGGAACGTCGCCGCCCGCGACGGCCGACGGGCCAGAGAGCCCAAAGGCCACGCAGGCGGTGGCGGCCACTGCGAGAGCGCGTGAAGCACGCATCGTGGAACCTCCTATGGAAGACGCCCCAAAGCGGCGCTCCGGGAAATTCGACGAGTACGCCTTCCATGACGAACCCTCACTGGGCCGGTGATTCGATGCATTTCGGCGCTGGTCCACCCCAGTGAGGCGACACGCCGCCGACGCGCCGAGCGACCTGACGGACCCGCAGGTCACAGACCGTCAGAAATTTTATCTGCCCGATTACTCGGATGGGCCATCACCACAGACCACCGCCACCCGTTCGCCTCTCCCTTCTCGCCGCCTCCGCGATGCGCACTTAGCGTGACTGCACAACCCGGACGAAAGAGAATCAGGAGAATCATGGGCGAGGACTACACCGGCTCGGAGCCGAGGAAACGCTCGCCCTGGGGCGTGCTGGCTCTCATCATGCTCACTGGGATCGCCCTGATGAGGAACGGCGTGGATGTGGGCCTGGGACCGCCCCAGCCCGCGGCGGCCGCCTCACTGAACCGCCCCGACGGCGAGGTGTTCGCCCCGCCGGCGTCCCTGCGGACACTTCCGTACGCCCCTGTGGCGCGCGTGAAGATCCCGTCGATCAAGGTCGACGCGCCGGTCGTGGACGTGGGTCTGGACCCGGAGGGGTGGATCGAGGCGCCGCCGGGTCAGGATCCCAATATCGCCGGGTGGTACCAGAACGGCATCTCCCCCGGGCAGCGCGGCACGGCGGTCGTCGTCGGCCATGTCGACAACCAGTCGGGACCGGCCGTCTTCTACGGCCTCGGCTCTCTCACCAAGGGGCAGCGCATCGAGGTGGCCCGCTTCGACGGCCGTACCGCGGTCTTCGAGGTCTACGGCGTCGAGGTGTTCTCCAAGGAGGAGTTCCCCGGCGCCCGTGTGTACGGCGACAACGGCCGGGCGGAGCTGCGCGTGATCACCTGCGGCGGCGGCTACTCACAGTCGAACGGCTACCAGGGGAACGTCGTCGTGTTCGCGCGGATGGTCAAGACCGCCTGATCAGGATCACCGTCTCCGCTCAGCCGCGCGGAACGGTGATGCGGTATCCGGCGTCGATCAGGCTGGGCAGATAGCGGCGCAGCGCCGCGACGCTCTGCGAGCGCTCGCCGCCCGCATCGTGCGAGAGGACGACGACGCCCGGCCCCGCGCCGTCCAGCACGCGCCGGACGATGGCCCCGGTGCCCGGGCTCTGCCAGTCGAGGGAGTCCACGGTCCAGGCGAGCGGCTCCATGCCGAGCTGCGCGCCGATCTCGAAGGAGTGCTTGTTCCAGGCGCCGAAGGGGGCGCGGTACCAGAGGGGCGGCGCGCCCAGCACCTGTTCGATCACCTCGCTGGTACGGCCCAGCTCATCGCGGATCCCGGACGGCGGGAGCCGGGGGATCAGCGGGTGGGACCAGGAGTGATTGCCGACCACATGGCCGTCGTCGATCATCTCGCGGAGCAGATCACGGTGGACGGTGGCCAGCTCGCCGCATACGAAGAACATCGCGCGCGCCTCGTACGCGCGCAGCGTGGACAGGATGCCAGGGGTGTAGCGCGGGTCCGGCCCGTCATCGAACGTGAGCACCATGGTCCGGCCCGCCTGCGCCATCCGGAGGAAGGGGCGCCGGCGCACGGGCGGAATCGCCGGGCGGAATCCGGGCGTGGCGTACGCGGTCATGGGGCGCAGCCGGTGGGCCGAGGCCCTGACCGGCAGGCCCCCCGCGACAGCGGGCGGCCCCGCCGGTCCGGAGACAACGGCCGGGCGGGGGCTTCCTGCCGGGCGCGGGGCGGTCGTTCTGCCGGGAGTGCCGCCGGGAGTGCCGCCGGAGGTCTGCACCCACTCGCCGACGACCAGGCCGGCGGCGGCCCCACCGAGGCAGGCGGCGATCCGGAGGAGGTTCCGCCGCGCCGGAGTCGTCTGATCCTTTTTCATGACTAACTGCTCGCATGGCTGCGGCTCGGGGTGCCTTCCCCACACCGGCCGCGTGGGCGAAACCACCCCATGGGAGCAGCGGCCTGCCGGGACCCCCAGCGCCTCAATCGCCGGCGGGGCTTGAAGTGCCGGGCCACCGGCAACTCAAGCCCGTCCGGCGATTGAGGACCGGGGGCCTGGGGGCGGAGCCCCCAGTTACGGGAAAGGGCGGGGTGGGGAACAGGCCCGCCGCAGGCGCCACCCGCGGCGTAGGCCAGGCTGGCGCCGCCGGCGAGACCCGCACCGTTCAGCGGCCCATGGTGAGCCCCTGCCGCCCCGCCCCCCGACTGAGCACCACCGCGCGAATCGCCGACTGCGCGTCGCGATACTCCGCCCTCCCCGGGTCCCGGCGCAGCTCCGCCGGCAGATTGACGACACGCCCGGCGCCCGTGTCCATCCACTGCGGGATGAACTCCGCCTTCGTCACCGTCCACCGCCGCCCCTCCCGAGCCGGCGGCTGAAAGGTGAAGCGGCCGATGGAGCTCTGGTTGCCTCGCGGGTCCTCGGCCCCCGAGTGGTTGACCATCGGCCCCGCGATCTGGTCACCCATGCCGTAGACGACCCAGGTGCCGTTGACCTTCTCGTACCCCTGCGGAACATGGGCGTGCGTGCCGAGGATCAGGTCGATGTCGGGGCGGCCCTCCGTGGCAGCGGCGGTCAGGCTCCTGCCGAGCCGCAGTTGCCGCCGGTCGGGCTCGGGCTGCCACTCCGTGCCCCAGTGCAGGCTGACCACGACGACATCCGCACCCGCCCTGCGGGCGGCGCGGGCATCGGCGACGATCCTCTCCTCATCGATGAGGTTGACCGCCCAGGGCTCCCCGGCGGGCAGCGGATACCCGTTGGTGCCATACGTGTAGGCCAGCTGGGCGACCTTCGCGCCGCCCGCCCGCAGCAGCGCGGGGCGCGCGGCCTCGGCGGCGCTGCGGGCGGAGCCCGCGTGCTTGATGCCCGCCGTGTCGAGGGCGTCCAGGGTGCGGCGTACTCCGGCGGCTCCGTCGTCCAGCGTGTGGTTGGAGGCCGTGGAGCAGGCGTCGTAGCCGGTGGCGGCCAGCGCCTTCGCGACCTGCGGCGGGGATTTGAAGGTGGGGTAGCCGGTGTAGTTCCCGTTCTCTCCGTAGACCGTCTCCATGTGACAGATCGCCAGATCGGCCCGCGAGACGACCGGCTTGACGCCGGCGAGCATCGGCCGGAAGTCATAGTCGTCGCCGCCCACGTCCATGCGCGCGTCCGCCTTGGCCTGTTTGATGACGGAGGCGTGCGGGAGCACGTCACCGCTGGCGACCAGCGTGAAGGCACGCGCCGCGCCGGAGCCGCCGGCCGCGGAGGCGTCCGGGCTCCCGGACTCCTGGCGGTCGGCGGCCCGGTCCTGCTGCCCGGCGCAGCCCGCCGCCGCTGTTCCGAGCAGTACGGCGGCGACGCCGAGGGCCACCGCTTCCTGGCGCGTGCGCTGTGTCATCGGTCGGCTCCCTGGCAATGCGGTGAATTCAGAACGAAAAGAATATGACGCATAAATACGACAATTCGAATTCACAGGGAGGGCCGGATCGAGTCAAGCGACAAAGCCGACATAGTCACTGAGACGGAGCCAACTGCTCCAGTTGGCCGCGCCCGACCCGGGGTCGAGCCCACCTCGACCTCAGGTCGGCTCCGGCCGACCGTTCACCGCACCATTCGTCGCGCCGTGCGACCGCTCGCCGAAGACAATGGCGCACCGTCTGTCCCTTCGCGCCCGAATGCGTTCGTATACGCCACGTGGCAGCGATCTCAGCGCGAAAGGGTGTTGACAATGGCGACGGCAACCGCGACCGCGACGACCGACGAGCGGGCTTTGGCGGAGCTACAGCGTGACCACGGGCCCGCCCTGTTGAGCTTTCTGCTCGGCCTGACCTACGGAGACCAGCAACGCGCCGAGGATCTGCTGCAGGAGACGCTCGTACGCGCCTGGCAGCACCCCGAGGCGTTCGACGCCCCGTACGAGTCCATGCGGCCGTGGCTCTTCACGGTCGGGCGCCGCCTCGCGATCGACGCCCGCCGGTCCCGGCTGGCCCGGCCCACCGAGATCGGCGACGGGGTCCTGGCCACCACCCCGGACCCGGCGGACATCACGGAGAGCGCCGTCGCGGCGCTCGACGTCCGCGCGGCCGTCCATTCGCTGAGCCCCGAGCACCGCGCGGTGCTCGTGCAGATCTACTTCCACGGGCTGAGCGTGAACGAGGCCGCCCAGACGCTCGGGATACCGCCGGGCACGGTGAAATCGCGTTCGTACTACGCGCTGCGGGCGCTCGCCCGCTGTCTGCCCGGCTATGCCAGGGCCACCGCCGCGGCGTGACGCGGCCGCGGCTCGTATCCGGCCGTCGCCCGACCGTCGCCCGACCGCCCGACCGCCCGACCGCCCGACCGGCGAGCGTCACTTCCGCACCGGCAGCCCCGGGGATGACCTGGTCTCCCTGCGGCACCGGAACAGAAGTGACCGTATGCGAAACCTCACGCTCAAGTTGAGTAAAGAGGGGCCCCCAACCGTGTTTGACGGTGAAAGCTCGTCGTCATGTCGGCATACGCAGTCGTCGGAAAGAAGGTGGGAAAGTGCAGCCCGAGAGTACGAACGGAACCAGCGGAGGCGCGCTGGCGGTCCCCATGGCATGGCTCTGTGCCGAGTACATAGCCGACGAGATGCTTCGTACGGCCGCCCTCGTGGAGTGCGACTCGCTCGAGTACCGGGCGGGCAGACACACCCTGGCGCTCACCATCTATCTGTGCGACAGCGCGGAGGAACTCGCGGGTGTACGGGTGGTCTCCCGGATCGACGAGTGGCTGACCCTCACCACGTACGGCCATCCCTGGCAGGAGTGGGCGCAGGAGCGGCTCGCCGTCCGGGAGGAGCGGGAGCGCGGGCTCGACGGCGCGGCCGATGTGGATCTCGCGCTGGCGCGCGACGCGTGGGGCTGGCTCCGGCGGACGGAGCTGCTCGCCGCCGATCTCGGCGACAGCGGGCCGTGGGCGCCCGCCGACCCCACCCGTATGGATATGACGGTGGACGAGCGCGCGCAGATATGGACCCCGGCCTGGCAGCTGGGCCTACCGCTGTGCCATCTGGCCATCCACCTCTATTGATCACGCAGCATTGATCAGGCGGCGCTACGCGCCGGTGGCGCGGCGGCCGGACGAGGAGTGCACCCCCGCCCGGTACTTCGGGATCCGGATCGTGATCTTCGTACCCGCGCCGATGCCCGTCTCGATGACCAGCCCGTGCTCGTCCCCGTACACCTGGCGCATCCGCTCGTCCACATTGGAGAGCCCGATGCCGGAGTTCTGCGTCCGCTCCCCCGCGAGGATCCTCCGCAGCACCGCCGGGTCCATTCCCACGCCGTCGTCCTCGATGGTCACCATGGCCTCGGCCCCGGCGTCCCGCGCCGCGATGGTGACGCGGCACTCGTTCCTGGAGTCCTCCAAGCCGTGCTTGACGGCGTTCTCGACCAGCGGTTGCAGACACAGGAACGGCACGGTCACCGGCAGCACTTCCGGCGCCACCTGGAGGGTCACCTTGAGCCGGTCGCCGAAGCGGGCACCGGCGAGCGCCAGGTACTGCTCGATGGACCGCAGCTCGTCGGCGAGCGTGGTGAAGTCGCCGTGCCTGCGGAAGGAGTAGCGGGTGAAGTCGGCGAACTCCAGGAGCAGTTCGCGGGCGCGCTCGGGGTCGGTGCGGACGAAGGAGGCGATCGCGGCGAGCGAGTTGAAGATGAAGTGCGGTGAGATCTGGGCGCGCAGGGCGCGGATCTCCGCCTCGATCAGCCGGGTACGGGACCGGTCGAGCTCGGCCAGTTCCAGCTGTACGGAGACCCAGCGGGCCACTTCGGTCGCGGCCCGCACCAGTACGGCCGACTCCCGCGAGCCGTAGGCGACGAGCGCGCCGAGCACCCCTTCCTCGCCCGTCAGCGGGGCGATCACGGCCCACCGCAGCGGGCACTCCAGGTCCTCGCACTCGGTGTGCACGCTCTGGCTGCGGCCGGAGTCCAGCATCTCCGCGACGCGGACCATCACCCGCTGCTCGTGGTGGTCTCCGCCGGGGCCGTCCCAGGCGAGCACGGACGCGCGGTCGGTCAGGCAGAGCGCCTCGGTGCCGAGCAGGGAGCGCAGCCTGCGGGCGGCCTTGCGGGCGGTGTCCTCGGTGAGACCGGCGCGCAGCGGGGGCGCGGCGAGCGAAGCGGTGTGCAGGGTGTGGAAGGTTGCCCGTTCCACGGGGGTGCCGAGGTCGAGGTCGGGCCTGGCCCCCCGGCGTGCGGTGAGGCGGCCCAGCGCGATGCCCAGCGCGATGCCGAGGGCGAGCAGCACCGCCCCCGCCGCGGCCAGCGCCGCCAGTCCGGTCCCGGTCATGTCCGGCTTCCGGTCGTCGTTACGCTCATTCGCGCTGTCCTTCGGGCTGCGGTTGCGGTCTGCCGATGAGGTCTTCCGGCAGATGCAGCCGCGCGAGGATCGCGGCGGCGCCGGGAGGTATGTGGCGCTTGGTGGCCAGCGACACCAGCACCATGGTCGTGAAGCCGAGCGGCACCGACCACAGGGCGGGCCAGGCCATCAGCGTATGCGGCCAGCCCTCGGGCGCGACCCCCGCGCGGGTGGCCATCACGGCCGTGAGCGCCGCCCCGCCACCGGTCACCAGACCCGCCCCGGCGCCCGGCGGGGTCAGCCCGCGCCACCAGATGCCGAGCACCAGCAGCGGGCAGAACGACGAAGCCGACACGGCGAACGCCAGCCCCACCGCGTCGGCGACCGGCACATTGGTGGCCACGATGCTCACGGCGAGCGGCACCGCCATGGCGAGGAGCGTCGCGAGGCGGAAGTGGCGTACGCCGCGCGAGGGCAGCACATCCTGCGTGATCACCCCGGCGACGGACATGGTAAGACCGGACGCCGTGGACAGGAACGCCGCGAACGCGCCGCCCGCGAGCAGCGCGCCCAGCAGGTCCCCGCCGAGCCCGCCGATGATCCGTTCGGGCAGCACCAGGACGGCGGCGTCCGCGTCCCCGGTGAGGGCGAGCTCGGGCGCGTAGATCCGTCCGAGCGCGCCATAGACGGGCGGCAGCAGATAGAAGGCGCCGATCAGGCCGAGGACAACCAGGGTGGTACGGCGGGCGGCGCGTCCGTTGGGGCTGGTGTAGAAGCGGACGGCGACATGCGGGAGCCCCATCGTGCCGAGGAAGGTGGCGAGGATGAGTCCGTACGTCGCATACAGGTGGTAGCCGTCCCGGCCGCCCGACAGCGGCTGTGACCAGCTGAACGGATCGCTTCCCGAGGACGCCCGCGCGGGCACTTCGGCCCCCCGCGGAAAGCGCAGGGTGGTGCCCGCCGCGATGCGGTGGGTGCCCTTGTCCAGGGTGACCTGCCGCTCCTCGTGGCGCGTGCCGTCGATGTCGCCGGAGACGGCGAGCGTGAGCGGGCCTTCGAGATCGACACGGACTGTGTCGTCGACGCGTACGACGGTGTGCTCGCGGAAGAGCGTAGGCGCGTCGAAGCGCGCCCGCGGCGCGTCGTCGCCGAACCAGGCGGCGACGAGGAAGAGCGCGGGCACCAGCAGGGCGGTGAGCTTGAGCCAGTACTGAAAGGCCTGCACGAAGGTGATCGAGCGCATGCCGCCCGCCGCGACCGCCCCGGTGACGACGAAGGCGACGACCACGCCGCCCACCCAGTCGGGAGCGCCGGTGAGGATCTCCAGGGTCAGCCCGGCGCCCTGGAGCTGCGGCAGCAGATACAGCCAGCCGATGCCGACGACGAAGAGACTGGCGAGGCGGCGCACCGCGGCCGACTCCAGCCTGGCTTCGGCGAAGTCGGAGAGGGTGTACGCCCCGGAGCGGCGCAGCGGAGCGGCGACGAGCACCAGCAGGACGAGGTAGCCGGCGGTGTAGCCGACGGGGTACCAGAGCATGTCGGGGCCCTGGAGGAGCACCAGGCCCGCGATCCCGAGGAAAGAGGCGGCCGAAAGATACTCGCCGCTGATGGCGGCGGCGTTGAGGCCGGGCTTCACGGTCCGCGATGCGACGTAGAAGTCCGAGGTGGTACGGGATATTCGCAGCCCCAGCGCGCCGATGAGCACGGTGGCGAGCACCACGACGGTGACGGCGGTCACCGCGTATGTCTGGTTCACCGAGGACCCGCCTCGCGCGATGCGGGCACCGTCAGCGTCCTTCGAGCAGCCTGGTGAAGTCCTCTTCGTTGCGCTCGGCCCGGCGTACATACCAGCGGGCGGTCAGCCACATCACGGGATAGACCGCGACACCCAGGGCCGCCCAGACGATGGGCTCAGGGGTGGCGAGCCTGCCGTCGAAGGCCGCCGGGAGCGCGAAGAGCAGCGGCAGCGAGCCGACGAGCAGCGCGAGCGTCCCCAGCGCGTAGAGCGCGGCCCGTAGCTGGCTGCGCATGAGGGAGCGTACGTAGGTGGCGCCCAGGGTCGTCTGCTCGCTGATCTCGGAACGGGCGGGGGCATGCCCGGGTGGCCGCCTGGCACTGCGCGGTACTCCGGTGACGACTTCACGGCGGGGGCGTTGCTCTGCGGGCATGGTCGTCCGCTCCAGCGTCTCTCGTCGAACTCTCGCGGGCTGTGGAGTCTACGCAGGTGGGCTACCTGGCGCAGTCACTCAGCGCGATCTCTAGTTCGACGTACGACTCCTCGGCCCTGCGGAAGGCCACTTCGAGGGCGGCTTCGGCACGCGGGCCGACGAGTCCCTGTGCCGATTGCTGGATCTCGTAGAGGACATCGGCCCAGCGGCCGGCGGCGCTCTTCACCGTGGCGAGCAGTGCCTCAAGATCGCGGGCGCTGGACACCCGAGTCTCCGGGAGGCTGCGCAGCTCTGCCAGTAGTGCTTCGATGTCGGACATCAGGACCCTTCTCCCCGTGCCCGATCAGGGTAGGCGGCGGGCGCGGGCGGCAGCCGCCCAATCCGGTCCCGGCTCTGTCAGTGGAGGAAGCCTGTCGCTGTACGGCACGGGCGTGGCGACGAACGGCGCCGCCCGGCCGTCGAACGGTCGTCCGGTACCACCGGAGAACTGCTCAGCCTCTGGCGTGGCGCATCAGCAGATCCCGCAGCTGCCGCGTGTGGCGGCGGCTGACGGCGAGCTCGGCGTCGCCCACCCGGACGGTCGTCGCCCCCGCGTCCAGGCGCAGTTCGTCGATGCGGGCGAGGGCGACGAGATGGCTGCGGTGTATCCGTACGAAACCGCGTGAGGCCCAGCGCTCCTCCAGTGCGGAGAGCGGGATCCGCACCAGATGGCTGCCGTCGTCGGTGTGGAGCCTGGCGTAGTCGCCCTGCGCCTCGACGTAGGCGATGTCGTCGATCGCGACGAAGCGGGTGACGCCGCCCAGTTCGACGGGGATCTGTTCCGCGCTGCCGACGACGCCCGGCGGGTCGCTCTGCGCGGGCGTGTGCGAGGCGGGCGTGTGCAAGGGGGGTCCGGAGACGACCAGGTCGCGGACCCTGCGTACGGCTTCGGCGAGCCGCTCCCTGCGTACCGGCTTGAGCACATAGTCGACGGCCTTGAGATCGAAGGCCTGGACGGCGAAGCCCTCGTGCGCGGTGACGAAGACGATCAGCGGCGGCCTGGCGAAGCCCGCGAGCAGCCTGGCCACGTCGAGTCCGGTGAGCCCGGCCATGTGGATGTCGAGGAAGACGACGTCGATCCCGTCCTCGCCGTCCGGACCCGAGTCGAGCGCGCGGCTGATGCGGCGCAGCGCCTCGGTGGCGTCCGTCGCCCCTTCCGCGCTTCTGACCCGCGCGTCGGAGCGGAGGAGGTAGAGCAGCTCTTCGAGTGCCGGTTTCTCGTCGTCGACAGCCAGTACACGCAGCATGTTACGGAGTGTATGCGGCCTCGAATCCAGGGACTACGGGCCTCTGCTGACCTATGAGTCAAAACGGTTGAGCAGAGCGGTGGCCCGCTGCGTATTCCAGGACGACAGGCCGTGAGCAGGTCGTACGAGATCTGTAAGAACAGCCACTCGATCAAGAAGGAGAAGGGGACCCCCATGAGTATGCGCGAGCGCCACCAGGACGTGGCCGCCTATGCGCTGGGCGTCCTTGAGCCCGAGGACGCGTACCGCTTCGAGGAGCATCTGACCGAGTGCGTCAGCTGCGCGGTACGACTCTCCGACTTCGCCTTCACCGCCGCCTCGCTGGCCGACATCGCGAGTGCGGGGAGCGTCGACGCCCGGCCCTCGCCACGGCTGCTGGAGCGGCTGACCGACGAGGTGACGGTCACGCGGCGGCGCAGCGGCAGGCGCCGGCTGCGGCTGGTCGCCGCTGCCGCCGCGCTGATCGTGGCCCTGCCCGTGGCGACGGTGGCGCTTCAGGACCTCCTGGGACAGCAGGAACGGCAGGGACAGCAGGGGCCGCAGGCACAGCGGATCGCGGCGAAGGACGCCGGGACCGGTGTCACCGCGTCCGCCACGACCGAGAAGCGGGCCTGGGGCACGTCGGTCTCGCTGCGGCTCACGGGCCTGACCGGGCCGCGCAAATGCCGCCTGTTCGTCATCGGCAAGGACGGCATCGAGCACCCCGTGCTCAGTTGGGCGGTGCCGACCGGCGGCTACGGGATCGCGGGGGCGGCGGGCCATGAGGAACCGCTGGACCTCGCGGGAGGTACGGATCTGCCGAGCGGCGACATCGGCCGCTGGGAGGTCAGGACCGTCGACGGACAGCCGCTCCTCACCCTGAAGTAGACGGTTACTTTACTTCAGCAGGCGGGAGAGCCTGCGGTCGGCGAGCGGTTTGCCGCCCGTCTGACAGGTGGGGCAGTACTGGAGCGAGGAGTCACTGAACGACACCTCGCGAATGGTGTCGCCGCAGACGGGACACGGCTCACCGGTACGCCCATGAACGCGCAGACCGCTCTTCTTCTCGGCCTTGAGGCGGCCCGCCGCGACTCCGCGCGAGCGCTCGACGGCCTCGCGCAGCGTGGAGCGCAGCGCCTCGTACAGGGCGGTGGTCTCGTCCTCGTCCAGGTTCTTCACGGGCTTGAACGGCGACATCCTGGCGGCGTGCAGGATCTCGTCGCTGTACGCGTTGCCGATGCCCGCGATCAGGTTCTGGTCGCGCAGCGCGCCCTTGATCTGCCGCCGCTCCCCCGCCAGCAGTGCGGCGAACGCGTCACGGTCGAAGTCGTCGGCGAGCGGGTCGGGGCCGAGACGGGCGATGGCGGGCACCTCGGCCGGGTCGCGTACGAGATGGACGGCGAGGCGCTTGGCGGTGCCCGCCTCGGTGAGGTCGAACCCGCCGCCACCGGCCAGGACAGTACGCAGCGCGAGCGGCCCTTTGCCCGGCCGGGGCGGCGTGGCCGGGAACTCGTCCTTCCAGTGGAGCCAGCCCGCGCGGGCGAGGTGGGTGACGAGATGCAGCCCGCCCACGCTGATGTCGAGCCACTTCCCGTGCCGGTCGACGGCGGTGACCGCCGCGCCCTCGACGGCGGTCAGGGGCGGGTCGTACGTCTTGAGGACGCTGATCGCCACGGGCAGGACTCGGGCGATCTCGCGTCCCACCAGATGGCCGTCGAGGAACTCTCGCAGAGCTTCGACTTCGGGCAGCTCCGGCATGCGTCCAGGGTCGCGCAGCGGAGCGCCGACCGCAGGTTCAGAGCGAGGGCGTGTGCTCCCCCAGCCCGTAGACGCGGGCCGCCGTGGTCTCGAAGACGGCGCGTCGTTCGTCGTCGCTCAGCCGGTGGGTGAGCGCGCGGGCGGTGGTGACCACCTCGCCGTATGTGGCGGCCAGTCGGCACACCGGCCAGTCCGAGCCGAACATCAGGCGGCCCGGCCCGAAGGCGTTGAGGACCGTATCGGCGTACGGGACGAGGTCGTGCGCGGTCCAGGTGGCCCAGGCGGCCTCGGTGACCATGCCGGAGAGCTTGCAGACGGTATTGGGCCGGGCGGCGAAGGCGCGCACGTCACTCGCCCAGGGATCCTGTTCCCTGTCGGCGATGGGCGGCTTGCCCAGATGGTCGAGTACGAAGGTGAGTCCGGGCAGCCGGTCCGCCGCCTCGGCCGCCACGGGCAGCTGCCCCGGCAGCACCACCAGGTCGTAGACGAGTCCGGCGCGGGCGACGGCGGCGAGGCCGCGCTGTACGTCGGGGCGGAGCAGCCAGTTCGGGTCGGACTCGCCCTGGACCTGGTGGCGGATGGACACGAGCCGGTCGCCGCCCGGGAGTTCCCGCAGGGCGGCGAGGGTGTCCGCGATATCGGGGGCGGTGAGGTCGGTCCAGCCGACGACGCCCGCGACGAGGTCGCTGCCGTCCGCGAGGGCGAGGAATTCGGGCGTCTCCTCGGCGACGGTGACCGTCTGGACGAGGATGCTGGCCCGTACCCCGGCGGCGCGCGCCTCGGGGGCGAAGTCGTCGAGGGTGAAGGTGCGGGCAATGGGAGCCAGGTCGGGGCCGGTGATCCAGTCCTGGTCGCGTACGGACAGATCCCACACATGGTGGTGGGCGTCGATGATCGCCACGGTTCACAGCTCCCAGACGACCGGCAGCGAGGCCTCGGCGCCGTCGGCCGAGTAGTCGTGCGCGACATCGAGGAGTTCGGCCATCCGCGCCTGCCAGACGACGTTGACCGGGAGCTTTTCGAGTTCGGCGAGCAGGTGGGCGTAGTCGGCGCAGTCGAGGAGGTGGAAGAGGTCGGTGCCGCTGCGCCAGATCGTCCAGGAGGCGACGCCCGCGGCGCGGATCGCGGCGGTCAGTTCCGGGGGGACCTCGCGGTGCGCCGCCTCGTAGGCGTCGACGCGGTCGGCGCGGACCTTGGTGTGCAGGGCGATTCTCATCGGGCGTGCCCCTCCTCGTAGGTGATCGGACCGGCGTACGGCGGCAGTCCTTCGGCGCGCAGTTCGTCCCAGAGGGCTGTCGGGACGGAGCGGCCGAGCTGCTCGGCCGCGTCCCGTACTTCGGCCGCGGACCGGGCGCCGACCAGGACGCTCGCGACGGCCGGATGGCCGAGCGGGTAGTGGAGCGCGGCGGCGCGCAGCGGTACGCCGTGCCGTTCGGCGACGGTCTGGAGCCGCAGGGCCCGCCGCAGGATGTCGTCGGGCGCGGCCGTGTAGTCGTACGTGGCGCCGGGGCGCGGGTCGGCGAGCAGCCCGGAGTTGAAGACCCCGCCGATGACGACGCTCTTGCCGCGGGCGACCGCTTCGGGCAGCAGCTCGGCCAGGGCGCTCTGGTCGAGCAGGGTGTAGCGGCTGGCGCACAGGACGGCGTCGACGTCGGTGTCGCGGAGGAAGCGGGTGAGCATCGCGGTCTGGTTCATACCGGCGCCGATCGCGCCGACGACACCTTCGGCGCGGAGCCGCTCCAGCGCCGGATATCCGTGGCGGAAGGCGGCTTCCTCGTGGTCGTCCGGGTCGTGGAGGTAGACGATGTCGATCCGGTCGAGGCCGAGGCGCCGCAGGCTCTCCTCGATGGAGCGGCGCACGCCGTCCGCGGAGAAGTCCCAGACGCGGCGGTGAGTGGCTGGCACGGCGAAACCGTGCGCGAGATCGTCGCCGTCCCTCCCACGGGGTTCGAGGAGCCGCCCGACCTTGGTGGACAGGGTGTACGTGTCGCGGGGGCGGGCGCGCAGCGCCTCGCCGAGCCTGCGCTCGGACAGGCCGAGCCCGTAGTGGGGCGCGGTGTCGAAGGTGCGGATGCCCACGTCCCAGGCGGCGTCGACCGTCGCCGCGGCGGTGTCCGGGCCGACGGGGGTGTACAGATTGCCGATACTGGCTGCCCCGAAGGACAGTTCGGTGACTTCGACCGCGCTGTGTCCGAGCCTGCTCCGTCGCATCCCGCTGCTGCCCCCCTCGTGCGTACCACCCACGAACACGATGAATATTCATCGGATCACTGGGGGCCGTCAACACCCTTGAAGGGGCGAGATCCTGCGCTTGCGCTTCGACCTGTCCGATCTATCGGCTATCGGCTATCGGCTATCGGTCGAAGCGGCAGCGAGGAGCGCGTCGAGTTCCTCGCTCAGACCGTGGGCGAGCCGGTCCAGATCCGGTACGGCCTTGCCGTCGGCCACCAGACCCACATGCACCTGACCGCCGTACGTCGACATGGCGATCGCCAGGGACTGCCCACGGGCGAGCGGCGCCATCGGATAGATCTCGCGCAGCGGGCAGCCGCCCAGCGAGAGCGCCGAGCGCGGCAGCGGCACACTGGTGACCAGCACGTCGAACAGCATCCGGGCCGCGCCCCCGGCCAGCGGGGCGCCGAACCGGTGGGCCAGCGGCGGCAGCTGGTCGGCGAGCACGGCCAGCGCCCCCGCCCCGCGGGAAGGGCCCGCGGCCTTGTTGCGGTCCATGGCGGTCCGTACGGCGTCGAGCCGCGAGCGCGGGTCGGGGTCGGAGACCGGCAGGGCCAGCAGATACGCGGAGAGCTTGTTGCCGGATCCGGGCGGGCTGCCCGGCCTGCGCCGGGAGACGGGCACCAGGGCGCGCGGATCGGCGGCGGGCAGCGGCTCGTCCCGGTCCACCATCCAGCGCCGCAGCGCGCCCGCCACGGTCGCGAGCAGCACATCGTTCCCGGTGCCGCCCACCGCCCTGCGTACCTGCCGCACCCCCGCCAGGTCGAGCACGGCGGTGGACAGCCGCCGGGTGCCGCTGGACCCGGCGCAGAGCGCGGGCACCCCTCGCGGGTCGAACCGGCTGGCCCGTACGACGGAGGCGCCGACGCCGACGGCGCGCCCCAGCTCCTCGATACGGCCCCGGGCGAAGCCCGCCGCCCGCCAGGGGCCCGCGAGCCAGGACCGGGGCGGTACGGCGCGCGCCCGCCGTACCCCCACGGCGCGGGCGTCGGCGATCTCGTCGAAGATGCCCGCCCCGATGGCGACCGCGCGCATCCCGTCGGCCAGCGCGTGATGGAGCTTGACCAGCACGGCGAAGGGGCCGCCGGGGCGTGCGGTCAGGAGGTACATCTCCCAGGGCGGCAGGCCGCGTTCGAGGGGCTGCTCCATCAGCTCGCCGGCGATGGCGGTGGCCTCGGCGGCGAAGTGTCCGTCCGAGTCTCCGTCCGGGAGGCGGACGTGGCGCACATGGCGCCGTACGTCGAAGTCCTTGGCCGCGGCCCAGGCGGCTCCGCCGACCGGCAGCAGGACATCGCGCACCCGCATACGCAGCCGGGGGATCGCGGCGGCCCGCTCGGCGAGCAGTTCGAGGGTGTGCTCGTCGCCCCGCGACCCAGGACCGGGAGCGAAAAAGGCGAGGGCGCCGAGGTGCATCGGATGACCGGCGGATTCGAGGTGCCAGAACGCCAGGTCGAGAGGGGCGAGGAGCTCGCTGCTCAATGAAACCTCATGTCCTAGAAGTCCGGGAGTGCGCAGTCAACCCTCCCCGATCGGTTACGGTCAAGTACGATCACTACACGTACAGTTAACAACGGGTAATTTTTAGGTTTTCGATCTGTCCGGAATAATAAATTCACACCAAACGCACTTGCCGCTGCCGCGCGACTCCACTCCCCACGCCTCGGCCAGCCGGTCGACCAGCAGCAGCCCCCGGCCGGAGACACCCGACGTCCCCGCCTCGCGCCGGCGCGGCAGCGCGCTGGAGCGGTCCTCGGCCTCCACCCGCAGCCGCCGCTCCGTGCCGGAGAGCACCCTCAGGGTCACGATCGCCCCACCGTCGGTGTGCATCAGCGCGTTGGTGATCAGCTCGTCGGCGGCCAGCTCGATCTCGTCCACCCGCTCCCGCGCTCCCCAGGCCCGTACCGCCGCCCGGATCATGTGCCGGGCCGAGCGCAGCGCCTCGGGGTCGTTCGGCGCGACATGCTGCTGGAGCCGGCCGCCCGTCTGCACGCTGAACATGCCCTTGCGGCGCAGCAGCAGGAGCGCCACATCGTCGTCGCCGCCCCGCTCGTCGACCTCCTCGCAGAGCCGGTCGGCCAGCAGCTGAAGGTCGCGCGGACCGCCGCGCACCAGGTCCGCCAGCAGCCGCAGCCCGTCGTCCAGGTCGGCGCCGGGCTCCTCCACGAGCCCGTCGGTGTAGAGGATCAGGGTCTGTCCGGGGTCCAGCTCCACGGTGCTGACCGGGTATTCGAGCCGCCCGAACTCCGCGGAGAGCCCCAGGGGCAGCCCGCCGGGCACCGGCACCCGGCGGGTGTGGCCGTATCTGTCCCTGATCATCGGGTCGACATGGCCCGCCCGCACCAGTTGCATCACGCCGGTGGACAGATCGACCTCCGCGTACATACAGGTCGCGAACCGGTCGGTGTCCAGCTCGTGGAGGAAGACGGAGGCGCGCGCCATCACGGTGGCCGGGGTGTGCCCCTCGGCGGCGTACGCCCGCAGCACGATCCGCAGCTGCCCCATCACCGCGGCCGCGTGCGTGTCATGACCCTGTACGTCGCCGATGACCGCGCCGACGCGCCCTCCCGGCAGCGCGATGATGTCGTACCAGTCGCCGCCGATGTCCCGGCCGAGCCGCGCGGAGCGGTAGCGCACCGCGATCTGCGCCCCGGGCACCTCGGGGATCCGGCGCGGCAGCATCGCCTGCTGGAGTCCCTCGGCGAGATCGTGCTCCTGCTCGTAGAGCACCGCCCGCGCGATGGACTGCGCGATGCTGCTGCTGAGCGCGACCAGCACATTGCGCTCCTCGGCGCTGAAGCCGGTCCGGTCGCTGTAGAGAAGACCGAGGGCCCCGATGGGGCGCCCCATCGCGATCAGCGGCAGATAGGCGGCGGAGGTGATGCCGAGATGATCGATATTCGGCCACAGCAGCGGATAGGACTCGGCGAAGTCCCGTACGGACTCGATGAAACGGGGCGTGAGAGTGCGTACCACTTCGCTCATGGGGTACTGCTCGTCGACCCGGGTCCACCGGGTCCCGGGCACATACGCGTCCTCGGGACCACCGGCGACCAGATGGATCCGGCCCGACTCCAGCAGCCCCATCACCAGACTGGTCGCGCCGAAGTGCTCCAGGCCGTGCGAATCCTTGAGCACGCCGATGACGTCCTGCACCGTCCGGGCGTGGGCGAGGGCGGCCGTGGTGCTCTCGACCACGCCGGTCTGTCTGCGGCGCTCCACATCGACTTCGGGACGGCCCATGGAGTCGGCGAGCTCTTCGGTGGCGTCACGCACGATGCCGATGACGCGCAGCGGCCGGCCCGCCTCGTCGCGCTGGATGGCCCCCTGGGTGTGGGTCCAGCGCAGGGAGCCGTCGCGGCGGCGGATGCGGAAGTACGTGCCGTAGTGCTCACTGCCGTTCTTGAACGCCTGCGCCGTCACGGTGTCCACCCGGATGGCCTCGTCCGGAGGCATCCGCAGAGCGAGGCTCTCCGGATGGCCGTCGTACTCCTCCGGGCGCAGGTCGAACACTTCGAGTCCGGGCTGATCCAGATGCATCAGCCCACTGGCCAGATCCCAGTCGAAGCTGCCCATGCGGTTGAGCGAGAGGCAGTGAACCGGGTGGGCCGGCCAGTCCTCGGGAAGCGACGGGGCACCCGCTGCCCGATCAACCATGGAGCCACTCTGTCATCATTTATCGGATTCTTCGAGCGATTGTACGGAGCCGTTCAGCCCTGGAACGCGTCCGGCCCTTCGTCCACGGCGGTGGCGAAGGGGTCCGGCTCGGACGGTACGAGCTCCTCGTCGAACGGCGGGTCGGAGAGGGCCGGGGCCTCGGGGTCGGGGACGGCGGGCGGTTCGGCCGGGGGATTCAGCTCCGGCTCCTCGGGCTCCGCCGGCATCGGGCAGTCGGGCGGGATCGCCGGGTCGAGCGACGGTTCCTCGCCGGGGTCGAGCGCGACCGGCGCTGGGCAGTCCGGTGGCGGGGCGGGGACGGTGGAGAGGCCATCGGGCTCATCGCTCGGGCCGGTGGGACCGGTCGGGTTGGCCGTCGGATTGGCGGGATTGGCGGGATTGGCCGGATTGGGCGTCGGATTGGCGGGGCCGGCCGGCCGGGAGGCGTTCGGCGCGGGCGGCTCGGTGTCCCGCGGGTCCTTGAGTACGTCGTCGGGGCCGGCGGCCGGAGGCGTGGCGGGCCGCACGTCCCGCTCGCCGTCGCTTCCGGTCTTCCGCTCGACCCAGGTGTGGTTGACGACTTCCACGAGCAGCAGGCTGTCGACAGCCGCGGTGGCGGGCTGGATGACGACGGCCCGCTCGGGCCGGTAGCCCGGCCACGGCTTGCCCTTGTGGACCACCTTGCCCTGGACGGCAACGGGCGGCTTCAGCGGGTTTCCCGAGGCGCACCGGACGCGCGGCGCGCCGTACTGGTCCACCAGGACGGCGGTGCCCGCCTGGAGCACGGACTGGAAGCCGGTGGCCGAGCCGGCGCGGAAGCCGTGGCTGGTCACCCGGGTGTCCGCGCGCAGGACGACGGGGGTCAGTCCGTGCAGGAAGCCCGGCAGATCGGCCTCGGCGACCCCGGCGGCCCGCGTGAATGCGCGCGCCTTCGCCCGGTTCGCGCCGAGAAGGCCGACCAGCCGGTCCACGTCGCAGCTGCCGATGGCCTCGGTGCCGCCGTACAGACCGGGGGCCGAGCCGGAGACGGTGCGCAGCGGCGCCATGCCTGCCGGAGGGCTGCTCGGCGTGCCCGGCCGGGTGGGCCGGGGCGAGGGCGCGGTCATGTTCCTGGCCGTCGAGGCGGTGTACGGATCCGGCCCTTGGACGTCGACCGGCTGGAGGAGCACCTTGTCCGCGTCCGCACCCGGGCCCGCGCCCGCCGCCGGCGCGCTGCCGCCGCCGCATCCGGCGGCCAGCAGCGCGACGGACAGCACAGCGGGCAGCGCGGCGACCGGGGCGTACCAACGACACATAGGTGAGCGCACCACGTTCTCCCGCCTCTCGTTCACCTCAAGCCGCCTCTCACATTGCTTCCCGCGCTTCCCGCATTGCCTCTCGGCTGCCTCTCAAGTTCTGCCGGATGCCTGGCACGCCCGCGACTTGAACGCGTTCAAGTAAGGGCCTAGTCTCGGACCCGACAGAATTGAACGCGTTCAAGCTCGGGGGTGGGGCGGGATGTCCGTACTGGTCAACCTGATCGTGATGCTCGGCATGCTGGTCGTGGTGCCCGCGGGACTCCGTCTCATCGACTCCGCGGAGCTCACGCCCATTCGGCGGACCTGGCCACTGTTCGGCATCGCCGGAGCGGTCGCTCTCTGGCTGCCCCGCTCGACAACGGCCGCCGCGCTCGCGGCCGTGTACGCGCTCGCCACGCTCGCCCTCGCCGCCCATGCCCCGCGCAGGCTCGCCCGTACGCACTCCCTCGCACCCGCCGAGATCGCGGTGCTCACCGCGCTGGTCACACCGTCGGTGGCGGGCATCGCGCTGGTCGCGGAACGCTCCGGACACGAGCTCTTCGGCTTCAGCCTGGCGATCCTGGCGCTGACCGTGCCGCACTTCCACTTCGCCGGGTTCGCGGCCGCACTGGTGGCGGGGCTGGTCTGCCGGGTGACAGCGGGCGGCCCGGCCGGGCGGTTCGCGGCGCTCAGCGTGCCGCTGGGGACCCTGTTGGTCCTCGCGGGTTACTTCGTGAACGACTGGGCAGAGCTGCTGGGGGCCCTCGTACTGACCGCGGGCATGTGGGCCGTCGCGCTGCTGACCTGGCGCGATGTACGCGGCAGCGGCCGGGATCGGGTCACCCGCGCGCTACTGGCCGTCTCGGCCGCCGTGCTGGTGGCGACGATGCTGCTCGCCCTGAGCTGGGCGCTGGGCGAGGCCACCGGACTGCCCCACCCGAATCTGACCTGGATGGCCGCCACCCACGGCCTCGGCAACGCCCTCGGCTTCGCACTCTGCTCGGTGCTGGCCTGGCAGAGACTGCAACGCCCCTCCCCCTCCACACCCCACGCACCCCTCAAGGAGACCGTCGCATGACTCGCGTGAGCACCTTCAGCTACGCCGAGGTGGGCGCCACCCGCCTGGGCCCGCTGCCCGACGGCTACCACCACCTCCACCACACCACCCGGATCGGCCGGGGCCGCGCCGTCTTCGAGGCGGCGGGCACGGCCGTCACCACCTGGCGGATGCACCGCCGCTCCGGCGCCGGGTTGCGCGCCGATGCGGTACGGGCCGAGCCCAGCGCGCGCGTCGAGGTCTCGGCCGGGGTCGGGCCAATGCGGCTGACCGCGCCGTGCGAGGTGGTCTGGACGGCGTACGAGAAGGACCGGACCGGCTTCGCGTACGGGACGCTGGCCGGGCACCCCGAGCGCGGCGAGGAGTCGTTCGTCGTCGACATCCGGGACGACGGCTCGGTGTGGTTCACGGTCATGGCGTTCAGCCGTCCGGCCGCCTGGTACACCCGGCTCGCGGGCCCGCTCGTGCCCGTACTGCAGAAGGCGTACGCCCGGCGGCTCGGTCACACGCTGCGACGGCTGGCAGCACAGTGATCAACACCCTGATACTGCGGAGATGGAGTGGTTCAGCGACAGCGACTACTGGCTGAGCCGACTGGTCTTCCAGCGGGCTCTGGCCGCCGTGTACCTGGTCGCCTTTCTCACCGCCGCCCTGCAGTTCCGGGCGCTGATCGGCGAACGGGGCATGCTGCCGGTGCCCGCGTATGTACGACGGGTGCCCTGGCGGCGCGCGCCGAGCCTGTTCCAGCTGCACTACTCCGACCGGTTCTTCGCCCTGGTCGCCTGGGCGGGCTGTCTGCTCTCGGCGGCGCTGGTCGCGGGCGCGGCCGATCACCTTCCGCTGTGGACGGCGATGCTGTGGTGGGCGGTGCTGTGGGCGCTCTATCTGTCGATCGTCAACGTCGGACAGACCTGGTACGGCTTCGGCTGGGAATCGCTGCTCCTGGAGACGGGTTTCCTCGCCGTCTTTCTCGGCAATGAGCGCACCGCGCCGCCCGTACTGGTGCTGTTTCTGCTGCGCTGGGTGCTGTTCCGGGTGGAGTTCGGCGCGGGGCTGATCAAGCTGCGGGGCGACGAGTGCTGGCGCAAGCTCACCTGCCTGGACTACCACCACGAGACCCAGCCGATGCCCGGACCGCTGAGCTGGTTCTTCCACCATCTGCCCGGACCACTCCACCGGGTGGAGGTGGCGGCCAACCATGTGACTCAGCTGCTCGCGCCCTTCCTGCTGTTCACCCCGCAGCCGGTCGCGAGCGTGGCGGCGGGCGTGATGATTGCGACCCAGCTGTGGCTGGTGCTGTCGGGCAACTTCTCCTGGCTGAACTGGCTCACGATCGTGCTCGCGCTGGCCGCCGTGGACGGTTCGATGTTCGCGGATCCGCCCGCGCTGCCCGCGCCGCCGCTCTGGTTCGAGATCGTGGTCATCGCCGTCACCGCGCTGGTGCTTGGCCTGAGTTACCGCCCGACGCGCAATCTGCTCTCGCGGCGGCAGTCGATGAACCGCTCGTACGACCCGTGCCATCTGGTCAACACCTATGGCGCGTTCGGCAGCGTCGGACGCGTCCGCCACGAAGTGGTCGTCGAGGGCACGGACGAGACGGTGCTCCACCAGGGGACGGTGTGGCGGGAGTACGAGTTCAAGGGCAAGCCCGGGGACGTACGCAGGCTGCCGCGCCAGTTCGCCCCGTACCATCTGCGGCTGGACTGGATGCTGTGGTTCGCCGCGCTCTCGCCCGCGTACGCGCAGACCTGGTTCGGGCCATTCGTGGAACGGCTGCTGGACGGCGACCGGGACACGCTGCGGCTGCTGCGCCGCAATCCCTTTCCGGACGCGCCGCCCGCGTACGTCCGTGCCCGGCTGTACCGCTACCGGTTCACGACGTGGCATGAACTGCGCGCGACGGGTGCCTGGTGGCACCGGACCCATGTACGCGACTTCCTGCCGCCGGCGAGGCTGGGCTGAGCGGGAACCCAGCCCCGCGGGGGGTCCCCCCACGCCCTCAGGGCGTAGGGGGAGATTGAGGCGCGGGGTTCCGGGGCAACGCCCCGACCAGGGCCCCCTCAGTCGACGCTGGGCAGAATGTGCGGCTCGGCGAGGTCGTCCTCGTAACCCGCCAGCCGGATCGGGGCGGACCGGGCCCAGACTTCGAGGCTGCCCAATTCATCGGGTCGGCCGGCCCGTTCGCCGCTGCGTTCCGGCGATCGCTTCTCATGCTGCGTCACTTCTGGTGTCACCGCGCACTCCTCTGTGTCGCACAACTGGAACAAGGACAGTTCGGTCGCGGTGGCGCCGGGCTCGGGCGGGACCGCAGCCTGCTTGCAGACTTGTCCCGGGACGGCCAAGGGGTTTCGTGGATCCCTTGGTGGCGTCCGTTCCCTTAGAGTACCCATATGAGCGCGGGTCCGCTCGATGGGGCCCCTAAATTGACCCGTTCCGGCCAACGAACTATCAGTAGCCCTCAAGCTCATGGGGGCGTGGGATCGTACGCAGATGGCTTCCGGGCGCGCACACGGTTCCCTCGCGGACAGAGCTGCCTTGGTGACAGGCTCCTCCCGCGGCATCGGACTCGCCATCGCTCGCGCCCTGGCCCGCGCCGGAGCGCGAGTCGTGGTCACCGCGCGCGATGCGGACGGAGTGCGCGCCGCCGTGGCGGAGTTACGGGGCGCCGGCGCGACGGCGGTCGGCTGCGTGGGCAGCGTCGCCGACCCGGCGCATCTGGAGGCGTGCGCGTCGCTGGCGGTACGGGAGTTCGGGCGGCTCGACATCCTCGTCAACAACGCCGCCACCAACGCGCCTTACGGGCCGCTGATGGAGGCCGACCCCGACGAGTGGCGGCAGGCGTTCGCGGTGAATGTGGAGGCGGCCCTGCGGCTGACGCAACTCGCCTGGCGGGCCTGGATGCGCGAACACGGCGGCGCGGTGGTCAATATCTGCACAGAGGGCACCCACGGAGTCGGCCCGCGGGTCGGCGCGTACGGAACGAGCAAGGCCGCGCTGAGCCATCTGACGCTTCAGCTCGCGGGCGAACTGGCCCCGGCCGTACGGGTGAACGCGGTCTCACCGGGGCTCGTACGCACCGAGATGGCGCGCTTCGTCTGGGAGGGCGCCGAGCGGCGGATCGCCGATGGCCTGCCACTGGGCCGGATAGGTGAACCCGACGATGTGGCGCAGGCGGTGCTGTGGCTGGTGTCCGACGCGGCCGCATGGGTGACCGGGGCGGACCTGCTGGTGGACGGCGGTACGAGGGTGCGCGCGGCGGCGGGCACCGGCTCGTACGCCGTCCATGAGCAACTGCGGGCTACGGGTGGACCGCCTACCAGTTCGCCGGAGCGTAGTCCTTGAGGAAGCAGCCGTAGAGGTCCTCGCCGTCCTCGCCGCGCACGATCGGGTCGTAGACGCGGGCCGCGCCGTCGATCAGGTCGAGCGGGGCGTGGAAGCCCTCGTCGGCGAGGCGGATCTTGTCGGGGTGCGGGCGCTCGTCGGTGATCCAGCCGGTGTCGACGGCGGTCATCATGATGCCGTCGGTCTCGAACATCTCCTGGGCGCTGGTGCGGGTGAGCATGTTCAGGGCGGCCTTGGCCATGTTCGTGTGCGGGTGACCGGCGCCCTTGTAGCCGCGGCTGAAGACGCCCTCCATGGCGGAGACGTTCACCACGTAGGTGCGCTTGCCGCGCGCGGCGGCCATCGCCGGGCGGAGACGGCTGATCAGGATGAACGGCGCGGTCGAGTTGCAGAGCTGGACTTCGAGGAGCTCGACCGGCTCGACCTCGGAGACCGTCTGGACCCAGCTGTTGGTGTCGTGCAGGTCGGGGACCAGACCGCCGGCGTCGATGGCGGTGCCCGCCTCGATCCGGGCCAGTGAGGTGGATCCGGTGACCAGCGCGAGGCCGGTGACGTCCTGGGCGGTCAGCGCCTCGCCGCGGCCGACGGGCAGCGCCGCCTGGGCGCCACTGCCGAACGCGCCGATGACCTGGGAGGTGGGCAGCTCGCCCGCGGGCAGCGGCGCGGACTCGGCGGCGATCAGCTCGCTGTACGCCCGCGCCGAGCGGCGTACCGTCTGCGCGGCGTTGTTGATCAGGATGTCCAGCGGTCCCTCGGCGGCCACCGAGTCGGCGAGCGCGACGACCTGTGCCGGGTCGCGCAGGTCAATGCCGACGATCTTGAGGCGGTGGATCCACTCGTCACTGTCCGCCATCGCCTTGAAGCGGCGGATGGCGTCGCCGGGAAAGCGGGTGGTGATGGTGGTGTGCGCGCCGTCGCGCAGCAGCCGCAGCGCGATGTACATGCCGATCTTGGCCCGGCCGCCGGTGAGGAGGGCGCGCTTGCCGCTGAGATCGGTGCGGGCGTCGCGGCGGGTCCGGTTCTCGGCCGCGCACTTCTGGCACAGCTGGTGGTAGAAGGCGTCGACCTCGACGTACCGGGTCTTGCAGATGTAGCAGGAGCGCGGGCGCTGGAGGATGCCCGCGATCTCGCCGCTGACCGAGGAGGACGGCAGCAGGCCTTCCGTCTCGTCGTCTATCCGCTCGGCGGAGCCGGTGGCGGTGGCCTCGGTGACGGCCTTGTCGTTGGCGGTCTTGGCGGCGCGGCGCTCCTGGCGGCGGCGCTGCTTCACGGTCCGGTAGACGCCCGCGGTGGCGCGCCGCACCGTGATCGCGTCGGGGTGGTCGACGTCCAGCTTGTCGAGCTCGTCGAGCACGCTCAGGCAGACGGCCAACCGCTCCGGGTCGATGCCCGGACCGTACGCCGGGCTGTCCTCTGTCACCGTCATGCCTCTGCCGTTCCTCAATCACTCGATCGGTCGTGCACTCAGTCGTGCACTCCAAAAGCGCAACTTTACTGAATGTTGAGGTGTCGACAAAATATGCGATCTTCAGCACGTACGTGAAGATGGCTTCAGGTCTGCTTCAGGCCTGCTTCAGGAGGGCTTGCAGGACGCGGCGAGCACCGCCTGTATGGTCTTGCCGCCGCCCGGTCCCCTGAGTACCCGGAAGTTCCGCGCGAGCTGACGCACCAGGGCGATCCCCCGCCCGCTCTCGTCGCTCTCCTGCGGCGCGCGCAGCTGCGGCGGTATCGGGCTGTCGTCCGCCACCTCCACCGTGACCCGCCCCGGATCGACGTGCAGGCGCAGCCTGCAGCCGCTGTTGGCGTGCCGGGTGGCGTTGGTGACCAGCTCGGACACGACCAGCGCCACGTCCTCCACCTGGGCCGGCTCCACCTGTTCGGTGCAGCCTCTCGTGAGGAAGTCTGTCGTCAGCTGCCGGGCCCGGCCTGCGGAGACCTCGGCCGGTGGCAGTTCGTACGTCGCACAAGCGGCCCGCTCACGGGCGGCCCTGTGCGCACGCATAGGATCACTCCGTTCCATAACACAACGACACGTCCCTCGGTGTCTTCATTCCCAGGCCCTGTGATCGCCAATCACTTGTTCGAGTACTTCGGTGTTCGAACAATCGGCTGCCGTGACGTGTCGTGATGATCTTTACAGCACCCGCTGCCCCTTGCCGAGCGCGATGACCCCGTTCTCCGAGACGGTGTAGAGCTCGCGGTCCCGGCCGGGGTTGACCCCGATCGTCGCGCCCGCCGGAACGTCCACGTTCTTGTCGAGGATGGAGCCCCGTACCACCGCGCCCCGCCCGATGCGTACGTTGTCGTGGAGCACCGAGCCCTGCACCACGGCACCCGCCTCGACCACCACGCCGGGAGAGAGCACGGACCGGGTGACCTGCCCGCGGACGACGCAGCCGGGGCTGATGATCGACTCACTCGAAATGCCCGCGCCGACGAAGCGGGCGGGCGGCAGCTGCCCGGGGTGGGTGTAGATGGGCCAGCTCCGGTTGTCGAGGCCGAAGGCGGGCCGGTCGGAGATCAGATCCATATGCGCTTCGTAATACGTGTCGAGCGTGCCCACATCGCGCCAGTAGCCGTGTTCCCACGCGCTCTCGCCGGGCACATGGTTCTCATTGAAGTCGTAGACCTGCGCCACACCGCGCTCGGTGAGCATCGGCAGGATCGAGCCGCCCATGTCATGGACCGAGTCCTCGTCGTCCGCGTCCTGATACAGGGCGTCGACCAGGACCTTGGTCGTGAAGAGGTAGTTGCCCATCGAGGCGAAGACATGGTCGGGGTCGCCCTTCAGCCCCGGCGGGTCGGTGGGCTTCTCCAGGAACTGTTCGATCTGGTTGCCCTCGGGGGCGGGCGTGATGATCCCGAACGAGGACGCGTCGGCGCGCGGCACCTTGATCCCGGCGACCGTGACGCCGGCGCCGCTCTCGATGTGCTGCCGCAGCATCTGCCGCGGGTCCATCCGGTACACGTGGTCGGCGCCGAAGACGGCGATGTAGTCGGGCTGCTCGTCGTTGACAAGGTTGAGGGACTGCAGGATCGCGTCCGCGCTGCCCAGATACCAGCGTCTGCCCAGCCGCTGCTGGGCCGGGACCGGCGTGACGTAATTGCCCAGCAGGCTCGACATCCGCCAGGTGGTGGTCACATGGCGGTCCAGCGAGTGCGACTTGTACTGGGTCAGTACGCAGACACGCAGGATGTCGCCGTTGACGAAGCTGGAGAGCACAAAGTCCACCAGCCGGTACATGCCGCCGAAGGTCACCGCCGGTTTCGCCCGGTCGGCGGTGAGCGGCATCAGCCGTTTGCCCTCTCCCCCGGCAAGAACGATCCCCAGCACCGAAGGTCCACCACGCATAGCCGCTCCTCTGTGCGCTATGGCTGCTACGCCTGTTTGAGCAGCTCCTCGTACACCTCGTACGTGCGCCGGGCCACCTGATCCCAGCCGAATTCACGTACGGCGCGCTCCCGGCCCGCCGCGCCCATCCGCGCGGCCTCCGCAGGGTCGTCCAGGACCCGGTTGACCGTCTGGGTGAGACCCGATTCGAAGGCCTCGGCGTGATCGGCGTCGTACGGCACGAGCAGTCCCGTGCGTCCATCGTCCACAACTTCGGGGATCCCGCCGACCGCGGAGGCGACGACGGGCGTACCGCAGGCCATGGCCTCCAGATTGACCAGGCCGAGCGGCTCGTACACCGAGGGGCAGACGAAGACGGTGGCGTGGCTGAGGAGCTGGATGACCTGTGGCCGCGGCAGCATCTCGGGGATCCAGAACACCCCGTCGCGCACGCGGTCCAGCTCCTCGACCAGCTCCCGGAACTCACGGCCGATCTCCGGCGTGTCCGGCGCGCCCGCGCACAGCACGAGCTGGGCGCCCGGGTCGAAGGAGCGGGCCGCGCGCAGCAGGTGCGGGACGCCCTTCTGGCGGGTGACGCGGCCGACGAACAGGACGATGGGGCGGTCCGGGTCCACGCCGATGCGGCGCAGCGCGGTCGTGTCGTGGTCGGGGCGGTACAGGCGCGTGTCGATTCCGTTGTGGATGACGTGCACCCGCTCGGGGGCCAGGGCCGGATAGCAGGCGAGGATGTCGGCGCGCATGCCCCGGGAGACCGCGATCACGGCGTCCGCAGCTTCGATCGCCGTGCGCTCGGCCCAGCTGGAGAGGGCGTAGCCGCCGCCCAGCTGCTCGGCCTTCCAGGGGCGCAGCGGCTCCAGGGAGTGCGCGGTCATCACGTGGGGGACGCCGTAGAGGAGCTTGGCGAGGTGCCCGGCGAGACTGGCGTACCAGGTGTGGGAGTGGACCAGCTCGCGGCCCTGGAGTTCGGCGGCCATCGCGAGATCGATGGAGAAGGCGCGCAGGGCTTCATTGGCGCCTTCGAGTCCGGCGAGCACCTGGTGGCGCAGCACGCCCTCGGCCGCGCCCTCGCCCCAGCAGTGCACTTCGACGTCGGCCAGGGGTCTCAGCTCGCGGGCAAGGAACTCCACATGGACCCCGGCGCCCCCATAGACGTCCGGGGGATACTCCCGCGTGAGCAGTCCCACCTTCACCCCACGATGGTCACTCACGGAACCCGATCCGGGAAGACCGCCGTCGTGACGGCCGTCACGGGCACGTACCCGTAACGTGCCCGTACCCACCGTGAGGGGGATCCTTGGACCGGGCGCGTACTACTACGGCAGTACGTCGGATTGACTGCTCAAGGACGACGACGTGAACGCGGAAAACAGCGATCGTATTCTCTATGAGTTTCCTCGCGCTGGCAGTGGTGCTGTCCCTGGTTTCCGCGGTCGTCTATGCCGCCGGGGCGATCATGCAGGAGCATGTCGCCACCGCCACTCCCGCACGGCCGTACGCCCCGCTGCACCACACGGCGTGGTGGATCGCCGTCGGCCTCAACGGTCTGGGCGCGGTGCTGCACGTGATCGCGCTGGCGTACGGGCCGCTGAGTCTGGTCCAGCCGCTGGGCGCGCTGACGATCGTCTTCGCGCTGCCGATGGCCGCGATGTTCGTACGGCGCAAGGCCGGCGCCACCGCCTGGCGCGGCGCGATCATGGCGACCGCGGGCCTCGCGGGGCTGCTGGCGCTGACCGGGAACTCCGGCTCCCACTCGCTGAACGGCGGGGAGCGCTGGGTGCTGGCGGGCGTGACCTTCGGCGGCGTGGCTCTGGTGTTCCTGGTGGCGCAGCTCGTGAACCGGCCCATCTTGCGCAGTGTGCTGCTGGCCGGGGCGGCGGGCGGCGCCTTCGGCATCGCGTCGGTGTTCACCAAGACCGTCGCGGTGGACTGGACGTGGTCCGCCCCGGTCGCGCAGTGGCCGAGCCTGCTGGTGATCGGGCTCCTCGCCTGCGGCGGTCTGCTGCTCTCGCAGGCCTCCTACCGCGGGGCGGGCCTCGCGGCCCCGCTGGCCACGGTCACGGTCGTCAATCCGGTGGTGGCCGCGGCGGTCGGCATAACCATGTTCGGCGAGGGCTTCCGGTACGGCGTGACGGGGACCTTCCTGGCGCTGGGCTTCGGTGTCGCGGCGGCAGGTGGGCTGATCATGCTGACGACGGAGCGGCTGGCGGCCGCTCGGGGGGAAGGGCAGGCGCGCCCCGCAGAGCCGCAGGGGCGCGCGTCCGACCTTGCCGACGGCACAGGCCCTGCCGACCGCGCCGCAAGCCTTGCCGATCCCGCAGGTCTTGCGGACCGTACGAGGCTTGCGGAGCGGCCGGACCAGTCAGATCGAGACGCCGCCCGCCCTGAGGTACTTGAGGGGATCAATATCGGAGCCATACCCCGGCCCCGTACGCACCTCAAAATGGAGATGCGGTCCCGAGCTGTTGCCGGTGGATCCTGACCGGCCTATCCGCTGGCCGCTGCTGACCTGCTGGCCGGAGCGGACGGTGAGCGCCGACAGATGCGCGTACTGGCTGTACCTGCCGTCGGTGTGCCGGATGACGACCTGGTAGCCGTACGATCCGCCCCAGCCTGCCGAGACGACGCGTCCGGAGGCGACGGCCTTCACGGAGGTGCCGGTGGGGACGGGGAAGTCCACGCCGGTGTGGTAGCCGCTGGCCCAGGAGGAGCCTGACTTGCGGTAGGGGGTGCCGGTGCTCGCGTCGACGGGGGCGGAGAGTGAGGTCTTCTGCGCGGGCACGGTCGCGGGCTTGGGGGCCCTTACCTGCTCCTTGGGCGCTTCCTGCTTCGGCTGGGTTTTGGGCTGGGCCTTGGGCTTGGGCTTCGGCTGGGTTTTGGACTGAGCCTTCGGCTGGGCTTGAGACTGGGCCTTCGGCGGAGCTTTCGGCTGCTGGGTCTGGGCCGGCTTGGCGCTCGTGCCGCCCTTGGGGGCATCGATCCGGATGACCAGCTTCTGGCCCGGGTGGATGAGGTCGGGGTCGGAGCCGACGACGGTGCGGTTCTGCGCGTACAGCCGCTGCCAGCCGCCCCTGACCTCCTCGGTGTTCGCGATCTTGGACAGGGAGTCGCCACGGGCGACCGTGTAGCCCTCGCGCTGCGTGGGCACCGTCGTCGGCGTTGCCTTCTTGGGTGCAGGCGCAGGCGCGGCCGTAGTCGCGGGCGCGCTCCGCCGCTCGGCCTGCCTGACCGGCGTGACGTCGGGCGCGTCACCGCCGCGGGTGAGACCGGCCTGGTCCGAGCAGTGCGGCCACGCCTGCGGCCCCTGCGCCTTGAGGACCTTCTCGGCGATGGCTATCTGCTGGTCCTTGCTGGCGAGGTCGGCGCGCGGCGCGAACTGCCTGCCGCCGTACGCCTCCCAGGTGGACTGGCTGAACTGGAGCCCGCCGTAGTAGCCGTTGCCGGTGTTGATCTTCCAGTTGTTGGTGGACTCGCAGCCCGCGACCTTCTCCCAGACGTCCACGGACGCCGCGTTCGCCATGCCCGCGCCGACGAGGGGCAGCGCAATGCCCGCGCCGCCCACGGTGAGGGTGAGAGAAGCCCGGTTGACGCGGCTGGGCTGGTATCGGCGATGCCTACCTGTAGCGGCCATTCTGGGACTCCCCCATTGACATGTAGGTCCACTTCACAAGCCGCAAAACTAGGTGCAGGAAAGGACCATGACAAGGGGTCAGCTCCCGGCGCAGGGGCGCATGGAGCCCCCGGGGAGTCCGACGGCCGCAGGCGCGGTGGGCTCCGTCCCCGTCTGCGCGACCACGGACGCGGCCACCAGTGAAGCGAACTCCAGCATGGCTACCGCTCGCGCCGGGGAAAGCGCGCGCTCCCACCCGCCCGTGGTGGAGAGCCAGGTCAGGACCGCCGCCATAAAGGCATCCCCGGCCCCGATCGTGTTGACCACCTCCACGGACACGGCCGGAACCGACACCGGTGCGGCGCCATGGACGTACGCCGTGCTGCCGCGCGCTCCACGTGTCATGATCACCAGCCGCCCCTCCCCGGCCAGCCGCCGGCAGCTCTCGTCCGGGTCCCGGTCCGGCCAGAGCCACGCCACGTCCTCGTCGCTGGCCTTGACGACATGCGCCAGCGCGCACAGCTCGCGCAGGCGGCCCAGACTCCGCTCCGGGCCGATCGTGCGGTCCTCGCGCACATTGGGGTCGACCACCAGGAGGGAGTGCCGGGTCGCCGCGTGCGCGGTCGCGAGTACCGCCCTGGCCGCCGGGTCCACGACGGCGGCCAGGCCCCCTACGTACACCGCGCCGAAGCGCGCCACGTCCGCCGTCCGGTCCGGGAGCCGGAAGGTCGCCGTGTCCTGGAGGTGGAAGTGGTAGCCGTTCCCCGCCTCGCCGGGATCGGCGACCGCCAGCGCCGTGGGGCGGTCGGAGCGCCCGCAGAGGCCGAGTTCGACGCCGGCGACCGTGAGCCACCGCTCCAGCGTCCGCGCGAACCCGTCGCCGCCCAGCGTCCCGGCGAACGCGGCCTGCCCGCCGAGCCTGGCCAGGCCGATCGCCACATTGGCGGGCGCGCCGCCGGGCTGGGCGCGCAGGAGCCCCGGCTCGCCCGCCACCGGGACGAGGTCGATGAGCGCCTCACCCAGTACCAGTACGCCCTGGGGGCCGCCCGTCACGGCTGCACCACGATCTTGCGGCCCTGGCCCGCCTTGAACTGGTCGATGGCCTGCGGGTACTGCTCCAGCGGCAGCCGGTCGCTGATGAAGACGGCCGGGTCGAGCACGCCACTGGCGAAGAGCGCGGCGGCCCGCTCGTAGCTGTGCAGCACCGCCATGGATCCGGTGATGGTGATCTCCTGGTTGTAGATCCGGTACGGCTCGATCACGGCTGTGGTCGCGTAGTCGGCCACGCCGAACTGGAGGAACGTGCCGCCCTTGGCGACGCGCCCGAGGCCGTCCTGAATGGCCCCGGCGTTGCCGGTCGCGTCGATGACGATGTCCCAGCCGCCCGGCCGGTCCAGTTCATCGGCGGTGGCGGCCGATCGGGAACAGCCGAGCAGCGAGGCCGTCGCGAGCCGGTCCGGGTTGATGTCGAGGACGTCGACGCCGGCCGCGCCGGTGCGCTTGGCGAGTTCCAGCATCATCAGGCCCATCGTGCCGGAGCCGTAGATCAGCACCTCCGCGCCGAGAGTCGAGTTCAGCACGTCGTAACCGCGCACGGCGCAGGACAGCGGCTCGATCAGCGCCGCGTCCCGTACGTCGATGTGGTCGGGCAGGCGTACGCAGTTGGCGACGGGCGCCACGGCGAACTCGGCCGCGCCGCCGGGCACGGTGACGCCGATGGCGGCCCACCGGTCGCAGAGGTTGCCGCGGCCGGAGCGGCAGTAGCGGCATTCGTGGCAGTGCAGCGACGGATCGACGGCGACGCGGTCGCCGACGGCCAGCTCGGTGACCTCCGAGCCGACGCCGACGATCTCCCCGGCGAACTCATGGCCGGGCACGATCGGCAGCGTGGGCGCGAACTCACCCTGCAGGATGTGAAGGTCGGTGCCGCAGAGCCCGCACGAGGCCACGGATACGACGACCTCGCGAGGTCCCGGGGTGGGGTCGGGCACCGTCGTGACCGAGACCTCGCCGGGGGCTTCGACAATCGCTGCCCTCATTTGACTGCTCCAAGAGAGAGGCCCTGGACGAGCTTGTCCTGGGCGGCGTAGCCGGCGGCGAGCACCGGCAGGGACACAACGACCGACGCGGCGCACAGCTGGGCGAGGAACAGGCCCTGACTGGTGACGACGCCGGACAGATAAACGGGTGCTGTCTGGGCGACGACCCCGGTGAGCACCCGGGCGAAGAGGAGCTCGTTCCAGCTGAAGATGAAGCAGATCAGGGCGGTGGCCGCGATGCCCGGGCCGGCGATCGGGGCGACCACCCGGGCCAGGATGGTGGGCAGCCGGGCGCCGTCCACCTGGGCGGCTTCGATGATCGAGACCGGCACGTCCGAGAGGAAGGACTGCATCATCCACACCGCGATCGGAAGATTCATCGAGGTGTAGAGGAGGACCAGGAGCCAGATGTTGTCCAGCATTCCGGTGTTCTTCGCGAACAGGTAGATGGGCAGCAGACCGGCGACGACGGGCAGCATCTTCGTCGACAGGAAGAAGAACATCACGTCCGTCCACTTGCGCACGGGCCGGATGGAGAGCGCGTACGCCGCCGGGAGCGCCAGTACGAGCACCAGCAGCGTGGAGAAGACGGAGGCGGAGAGGGAGTTGATCAGGGGCGGCCAGGGGCTCGGCCCGCCGTCCGCGCCGAAGAACTCGCGGTAGCCGTCGAGGGTCAGCGACGCGGCGATGGACGGCGGGTTGGTCGCCGCGTCCGACTCCGCGTGCAGGGAGGTGAGGACCATCCACATGGCAGGCAGACAGAAGCCGATCCCGGCCACCCAGGCCACCAGGCCCAGTGCGGCGGAGCGCCGCTTGGCCCGGCGCGCGGCGGGCGGCAGCTGCACTATCTGTGTCTGAGCGGTCATGCGCGGTTCGCCTCCTCACGGAAGAGGGACGAGACCACCCGGAGCGCGAACGTCGCGATGATGATCGTACCGATCACGACGACGACTCCCGCGGCGGAGGCCAGTCCGTACTCGTGGGCTTTGTAGAAGGTTTCGTAGATGGTGTACGGGAGGTTGGCGGTGCCAAGTCCTCCGGCGGTGATCGTGAACACCGCGTCGAAGTTCTGCACGATGTAGATGGAACCGAGCAGTACGCCGAGTTCGAGGTACCTGCGCAGATGCGGCAGGGTCAGATAGCGGAAGGTCTGCCAGGCGCTCGCGCCGTCCAGCCGCGCGGCCTCCATCATCTCGGCGGGTCTGCTCTGCAGTCCGGCGAGCAGGATCAGCATCATGAACGGTGTCCACTGCCACACCAGAGCGGCTTCGACGGCGATCAGCGGCATGCTGGAGATCCAGTCCGGCTGCGTCGGCGACGTATCCCCGAACAGGTCGCCGACCCAGGCCAGCGCCCCGTTGAGCAGTCCGTACTCCGGGTTGTAGAGCGCGTGCTTCCACAGCAGCGCGGCGGAGACCGGCACGATCAGGAACGGGGTGATGAGCAGGGTGCGCACCACGCCCCGGCCGAAGAACGTGCGGTCCAGCAGCAGCGCGAGCACCAGTCCGAGCACCACCGTGGCGATGACGACGCTCGCGGTGAGCAGCATCGTGGTGAAGACCGATTCGCGCAGATCCGCGTCGGTGAACACGGAGGCGTAGTTGGCGAACCCGGAGAAGGCGCGCTTGTCGGGGTTGAGCGAGTTCCAGTCGAAGAGCGATATCACCAGCGTCGCCACGAACGGCAGCTGAGTGACGGCGATCAGGAAGATCAGGGCGGGCAGCAGCGGCGCCCGGGTGGCCCAGGCGCGCGCCCGCGAGCCCTTGGCCCTGCCGGACTGTGCCATGGCGGGCGGGGACAGCCGCGCGCCGGTGCTGCTGAGCGATGAGGTGGTCATCGGTACTCCTTGGCGACCTTCTCGGCCAGCTTCTGGGAGGCCGCCAGGGCCTCGTCCACGGACTGGCGGCCTGCGATGGCCGCGCTGATCTCCCGCGCGACCTTGGTGCCGAGATCGGTGAATTCGGGGATGCCCACGAACTGGATGCCGGGCACGGGGCGCGGCTGGGTGCCGGGGTTCCGCGGGTCGGCGCTGGAGATGGCCAGCTCGGTGACGTCCGCGAAGGCCGCGGCCTCCTTGCGGTACTGGGGGTTGGCGTAGGTGGAGGCCCGTTTGCCCGCGGGCACGTTCGCCCAGCCGCTCGTCTCGCCGACCAGCGACTCGTACTCCTTGCCCGACGCCCAGGAGATGAACTTCCACGCGTCGTCGGACTTCTTGGAGGCTTTCTGGATGCCCCAGGCCCAGGTGTAGAGCCAGCCGGAGCTCGCTGTCCGCTCCACCGGAGCCGGTACGTATCCGATCTTGCCCTTCACCGGGGAGTCCGCCGACTCCAGCGATCCGGCGCCGGCGGTGGCGTCGTACCACATGGCGGACTTGCCCTGGGTCATGTTGTTGAGGCACTCCGCGTACCCGGACTGGGGCGCGCCCGCCTCGCCGTGGGCGCGGACGAGGTCGACGTAGAACTTGGTGGCCTTCTTGAACTCGGGGGAGGTGAGCTGCGGCTTCCAGTCCTCGGTGAACCAGGTGCCGCCCATGGTGTTGACGACGGTCGTCAGCGGCGCGATGACCTCGCCCCAGCCGGGGAGCCCGCGCAGGCAGATGCCTTTCATTCCGCGCTGGGCGCCGTCCGCCTTCGCGGCGAGGTCGGCCACCTGCTGCCAGGTGGGTTTGGCGGGCATCGTCAGCCCTTTCTCGGCGAAGACGTCCTTGCGGTACATGAGGAAGGACGACTCGCCGTAGAAGGGCTCGCCGTACAGCTTCCCTTCCGCGGTGAGCGAGTCGCGCAGGGGCTTGAGGACGTCGTTCTGATCGAAGGCGGTGTCCTGCCGGGCGTACTCGTCCAGGGGGTGCAGCCAGTCGTTCTTGGCGAAGAACGGCACCTCGAAATTGGAGATGGTGGCGATGTCGTACTGGCCGGCCTGGTTGGAGAAGTCCTGGCTGATCTTGTCGCGGACGTCGTTCTCCGGGAGCACGGTGAAGTTGACCTTGATGCCGGTCTTCTTGGTGAAGTGCTCCTTGGTCAGCTTCTGCAACTCGACCATCTGCGGGTTGTTCACCATCAGTACGTTGAGGGCGTCACCCCCGCCGAAGGAGGTGCCGCCGGCTCCGGCGCACCCGGCGAGGAGTGCCAGCGCTGCCGTGCCCGCGCCCACACGCACGCGGAATTCACGTCCACGTCGTCGTCGCTGGAGGGGCATGAGTTCTCCTGATCAGTTGTAGCGGCTCGTGATGATCGGGTGTCGGTGCGCGACGGCCCTGCCCCCTGACCGGCGGCGGGGTTCGGAGGGGTCCGTTGTGTCGGCTTCGGACTGTTTCGGCTTCAGACGCGGATGACCTGCGGGCCGAGCAGTGAGTAGCGCTGGGATTCGGCCGAGGGGAGTCCCATGTCGGTGACTATCGCCTCGAAGTCGCCGACGTCGGCGAAGCGGCAGAAACTCACCGCTCCGAACTTCGTGTGGATGCCTACGAACACCCTGCGGCGGGCGCTGCGCATGGCCTGGGCCTTGACCTCGCCGACCGCGGGGTCGGGGGTGGTGAGCCCGTACTCGCGGGAGATGCCGTTCGCGCCGACGTACGCCAGATCGATGACGAAACCGGCGAGCATCCTGGTGGCCCAGTGGTCGACCGTGGCCATGGTGGAGCCGCGGACGCGCCCGCCGAGCAGCAGCACGGCGATCTTCTCCGCGTCCGCGAGGACGGTCGCCACCGCCAGGGACGCGGTGACCACGGTCAGCGGCCGGTCCCGCGGCAGCGCTTCCGCGACGAGTTGCGGGGTGAAGCCCTCGTCGACGAAGACGGTCTCCGCGTCGCCGAGGAGTTCGGCCGCCGCAGCCGCGATCCGCGACTTCTGCGGCACATGGCGGGTGGTGCGCACCGCGAGCGTGGTCTCGAACCCGGCGCTCTCGACCGGGTACGCCCCGCCGTGCGTGCGCCGTACGAGGCCGTGCTCCTCAAGGACCCGCAGATCGCGCCTGACGGTCTCCTTGGCCACCCGGAACCGGGCGGCCAGCCGGTTGACGTCGACCGATCCGTCCTGCCGGGCCGCGTCGAGAATTCCCCGTCGGCGTTCCTCGGTGTCCACGACACACTTCCCTGTGTTTCAGCGGTGGGTCCGCTGTCCGCTGTCTGCGTCCGTTCGGGCCCATGCGTCGTTTGTACGCGCAAGGGAGCCCCCTCGACCAGGCTCTACGCTCGCTCCGCTGTGCCCGTTCGTGCCCGTTTCCGCAGCGACGTAGACGCTGGTCGCACGACAGTACGCGCTTGACGTGGCGTACGACACTGCCCGTTTGGCGGCAGGCCGGTGTCCGAACCCCGCCCGCGGGCGGAATGTGGAAGCCTCAGGAGGACTTGAAGATCGATGAGTGGCCGGGACCGCCCGTACGTATTCCGTAGGGCGATACGGCAGGTTCTGACTTCCGACGGACATCCAGGAGCGCACGCATGAGTGGTACAGCCCAGATCGGCGTCACGGGGCTCGCGGTGATGGGCCGCAATCTCGCCCGTAACTTCGCACGCAACGGCCTCACGGTCGCCGTGCACAACCGCACATCGGCCAAGACGCGCGCCCTGGTCGAGGAGTTCGGCGAGGAGGGCGCCTTTGTCGCCGCCGAGTCGGCCGAGGAGTTCGTCGCGGCCCTGGAGCGGCCCCGCCGCTTGGTCATCATGGTCAAGGCGGGCGATCCGACGGACGCGGTGATCCAGGAGTTCGCGCCGCTGCTCGAAGAGGGCGACGTGATCATCGACGGCGGCAACGCCCACTTCGCCGACACCCGCCGCCGCGAGAAGGAGCTGCGGGAGCGCGGGATCCACTTCGTCGGCGTGGGCATCTCGGGCGGCGAGGAGGGCGCGCTGCACGGGCCGAGCATCATGCCGGGCGGTTCGGCGGAGTCGTACGCCTCGCTCGGCCCGCTGCTGGAGAAGATCGCCGCGAAGGCCCCGGACTCCACGCCCACCGTCGCGCACATCGGCCCCGACGGCGCGGGCCACTTCGTGAAGATGGTGCACAACGGCATCGAGTACGCCGATATGCAGCTGATCGCCGAGGCCTACCACCTGCTGCGCGCGGTCGCGGGCTACTCCCCCGCCAAGATCGCCGAGACCTTCCGCACCTGGAACACGGGACGGCTGGACTCGTATCTGATCGAGATCACGGCCGAGGTGCTGGCCCATACGGACGCGACGACGGGCAAGCCCTTCGTCGACATCGTCACCGACCAGGCGGAGCAGAAGGGCACGGGCCGCTGGACCGTGCAGATCGCGCTCGATCTGGGCGTGCCGGTCTCCGGGATCGCGGAGGCGGTCTTCGCACGCTCGGTGTCGGGGCACGCTCAGCTGCGCGACGCCTCGCGCGCGCTGCCCGGTCCGACGGCGAAGCCGCTGGGCGAGGCGGACGCGGCGCGCTTCGCCGACCGGGTGGAGCAGGCGCTGTACGCGTCCAAGATCGTGTCGTACACGCAGGGGTTCCACCAGATCCAGGCGGGCAGCGAGGCGTACGACTGGAACATCGACCTCGGTTCGGTGGCCGCGCTCTGGCGGGCCGGGTGCATCATCCGGGCGGCGTTCCTGGACCGGATCCGGGGCGCGTACGACGCGCAGCGCGACCTGCCGAGTCTGCTGTCGGACAAGCAGTTCGCGGAGGAGATCGGCGCGGCGCAGGACGACTGGCGCGAGGTGGTCGCGGCAGCCGCCCGGCAGGGCGTCCCCACGCCGGGGTTCTCCGCCGCGCTGGCGTACTACGACGCGCTGCGCGCGGAGCGGCTGCCCGCGGCGCTGACGCAGGGCCAGCGCGACTTCTTCGGGGCGCACACCTATCGGCGGACCGACCGGGAGGGTTCGTTCCACACCCTCTGGGGCGGTGACCGCTCGGAGGTGCGCACCGACTGATCAACCGCGTGATCGGCCGGCGGGTCCGGGCTCGGGTTCCGGCTCCGGTACGGGGTCGGGGCCCGGCGGCTTCGGAATGGGATCCGGCGTGGGCCCCGGCGGAGGCGTCGGCACGGGGCCTGGCCCAGGGGGCACGGGGCCCGGTCCCGGTGGTGGCGGAGTGGGGGGAGTCGGCGGTACGGGGTCGGGGATGGGTGGGCGGGTCATGCCGTCCTCCAACGGTTCGGAGTCGTGCGTTTCCCAATGTCTCCCGATGCGGGTGCCCCCGCGCGCCGAGTCCACTCGGACTCGCCCGCTCAGTCGACGGCGGCGGGCGCGGCGGCGGGTGCGCCGGCGGCGTGCGGGCTGCGTTCGGTTCGGCTGCCCGGCACCGGCGCGGAGGCGTCCGAGCCGAGCGCGACGATCCGGTTGCCTGCGTCGACATGCACGACGCTCGGTACCAGCGAGCGCGCCTCGGCGTCGTCCACCTGTGCGTAGCTGATGAGGATCACCAGATCCCCGGGGTGCACCAGGTGCGCGGCGGCGCCGTTGATGCCGATGACTCCGGAGCCGCGTTCGCCCTCGATGACGTACGTCTCCAGCCGGGCGCCGTTGGTGATGTCGACGATATGGACGAGCTCGCCGGGCAGCAGATCGGCGGCTTCCATCAGCTCGGCGTCGATGGTGACGGACCCCACGTAGTGGAGATCGGCCTGGGTCACGGTGGCCCGGTGGATCTTGGACTTGAACATGGTACGAAGCACGGAGAAACTCCCGATCTCGTCTGCTCCCTGCCTGCTTTCTGCAGGTCAAGGGCGGTCTCCGCACCCTACAACGATTCGCGTATTCGGGAGGCCGCAACCCTCGGGCCGGGGTGCCGCCCGACGCGTACCGGACCGTCGTCGCACCGTCCCGGAGACAGGTCTGCTTCAGCAGCGCCCCGTAGCCACCCGGCGTAAGCGCGCTGCCACGAGACCGGCGGCCACGACAGCCGCCCAGGGTGGACGGTGCCCAGCTCGCCCTGGGCTCCCAGCCAGGCCGCTGCCCCGGCATCAGGCCCGTCCGGCCTAGCTCGGCCGCGTCCCCCACGATTCCCACGTGTCCGCCCGGCCGTGCTGCTCAGTCGACGATGATGCCGGGGTAGCAGTGATCATGATTCCACCCGGGCTGGATCGCGTACCCGCAACAACAGATCTCCGGCCGGGCGGGCTTGCCCTCCGAACGGCGGCGTAGTGCGACCGTGAGCGGCTGCCGGGCCAGCCATGCCTCGGCGTCCTCGCCGTCCCACCGGCCGAGCGACTCGGGGGAGACGGCGAGCCCGTCCACCAGCCCCTTGAAGAGGTCGTCGGCCTGCCTGAGCAGGAAGCGCAGCACGTTCCCGCAGTAACGCGGATCCATGTCGTCGAGGCGGTGACGACGGTCCTGGCCGTCCTGCCAGACCTCGTCCTGGTTGAGGAGGGTCACATAGTGCTCTTCAAACGTCCAGGTCCGGTCTCCCTCTCCGGACTTGCCGCTGAGCCGGTCCCGTACGGTCTGGTGTGCCTCGTAAGCCTCACGCAGCGGCTCCCCGAACTCGTCGGGGCTCTCGGCCGCGAGCCGCCGGTAGATCTCCGCGGTCTCCCCGGTGACAGTCAGGGCTTCGTTGCCCTGCCCGCTTTGCGCGAGATAGGTGCCGAGGGTGGAGAGGACATGGGCCAGAGAGGGCTCGTGGGCGGTGGGGTTGACAGCCGCCAGCCGCCGCTTGATCCCGGCCGCCTCGCGGAGGGCGGTCACCGAGTCCTCGCGGCGGCGTTCACCCCACAGCAGGAACCCCAGATTGAGTAGGGCCGTCGCCAGGTCGGACTCGTCCACCGCCACGGACCGGGTGAGTTCGGACACGGGAACCGCGGGTCCGGCGGCCACCAGTCGCCGGATGACCGCGACCGCCCGCTCGGCGGCGCTCAGGGCGTCCTGCCAACGGCGCAGCTGCCAGGAGAAGATGGCCGCGTTGGCCAGTGTCAGTGCCAGACCCGGCTCGTAGGTCGCGGGGTCGGTGGCGGCCAGCCGCTGGAAGATGCCCATGGCCCGCTCGGTTGCGGCGAGGGCCTCTTCCGGCTTGCGTCCCTCAGACATGCCCTGGCCGAGGTGGGACAGGGACAGCGCGAGTCCCGGTTCGTACGCCGCGGGGTCGGCGGCCGCCAGCCGCCGGAAGATGGCGACGGCCTCCTCGGCGGCCCGGCGGCTCGCCTCCATACGGCTCGCCTCGAAGGCGCGCTCGCTCACGTGTGCCAGGGCCGTGGCGAGAGCCGGTTCGTACGCCGCGGGGTCGGCGGCCGCCAACCGCCGGAAGATGACGACGGCCTCCTCGGCGGCAGCCACGGCGGCCTCCCGGTGTCCCGCCCGCGACATCCGGAACCCGAGGTTCTGGTACAGCCGAGCGTGTTCGGCGGGGTCGTCGGTGGCGGCGAGTCGGCGTTCGGTGAGGCGCTGAGTGAAGGCGGCGATCCCGGCGTCGAGATCCGCCTGACCATGGCGGGGAATGTGCGCGTCGACGGCTCCCAGGACAGCGGGGTCGAGGTCGACGGCGGCGAGCGCGGTCAGGGCGGCACCGCCGGCGGCGACGGCCAGGGCGGAGTCCGCGCGCAGCAGGTTTTCCAGGTGCCGGACGGCGTGCGGCCAGCGGTGCGGCGCCGCCGCCGAGGCCAGGAAGGTCAGGGCACGGGCGAGGTGCGCGGGCAGTGAGCCATCCGCGTCGCGGGCGATGAGCGCGCCGATGGTGTCCACGGCCCAAGGGGCGACGGGATAGCCGGTCGCCTCGTGTCCGGGGAGGGCCAGGGCGAGGAAGTCCTCGGCGAGCCGGTCGGGGTAGAGCGGTTCCAGGACGGTGCCGGGCTCCTGGGGCGGGTAGCAGGTGGTGTGGTCGGCCAGCAGCCGCCCTGGGCGCTCCAGGCGGAGACCGCTCAGCAGCGTGGTGCCGTCCGGGTGTGGAGCGGCCCCGGTGAGCGCGGCGGTGAAGACCACCTGGCTCATGGCGCCAGGCGGGGTCTCGTAGTCCAGGCCCTCCAGCCGGAGCTCGTAGAGCCGGGTCCAGTGCCTGCGCTCACGGTTGAGCAGGTAGGCGGACAGGCCCGCCATGTCCTTCGGGGGGCTGCTCCCCCGAGTGTGGGCGTCGACGGCCACCAGGGCAGCCATGTGCAGCGCGAGGACCAGCCCGAAGTCCGGCCGGTCCAGGTGGTCGGGCACACCGATGACGGACGGGTCGGCGAGACCGTAGCGGATGGCGAAGCAGTCCCGGGCGACGGTGAACATGGCCTGACGCGCACCGACCCCACCGGCGCGGTCGTCGAGCGGCCGCAGCGCATGGTCGCCGGTCTCCACCTCGGCGTCCTCCAGCGCGGCACGCACGGCGGGCCAGGGGACGACCGACCGGGCAAGCAACAACAACCGGGTCGGCAGCCCCCGATCGAGCAGCTTGTTGCTGAAAAGCCAGGTCAGGTGGGAAAGGGGCCACCGGTCGGCGTAGTCGACGACCAGCAGCAGCCCCGCGGCACCGTCGAGTCGCAAGTCCTGGCTTCCCAGGTGCGCCTGAATCGCGCCGGAACCATGGGTGGCCGTGACGACCTTCCAGCCCGCTGCCGCGCTGTCGGTGGCGAATTGGGCCGACAGCCGGGTCTTGCCCTGTCCGCCGGGGCCGTGCAACCACATGGCCGCAGCGCGCGGACCACCGCCGTCCCGCCACGCGGCCAGCTCCGCCTGCTCCTTGTCGCGGCCGGTGAAGTCCACGACCTGGAACCGGGCGTTGAGCAGACGGCTGGGCTGGGAGGTGAGCCATTCGGTGTCCTGGCGCGCAGGGGCGGAACGGTGCGAGGAGAGCAGATAGACCGGGCCCCGGTCGGGGAAGACGTGCAGATCGGCACCGACGACGCCGTAGCCGAACCCGCTGTCGACGCGGACCACCTGCCGTGGGCCCGGGCCCGCATGGCTCACTGGGCGTCTCCGCCGCTGCCCTTTCCGGGAGGTGCCTGGTGAACGATGACGTTGCCGCCCTGGGCCGCGAAGACCTGTCCGCCGTCCTTGGCCACGTTGTTCTGCACCCATCCGCGCTGCGTCTCCGGCAACCGCTCCTGGATCGCGCTGATCAGCTCCCGCAGTTCATCCGCGGCATCCGGGTACTGACCCAGCAGCGACTCCAGCTCCAGCAACCACACCGGGAGCAGTGCCTGGCGCACCCGCTCGGGGTCGTCCGCACGCGCGACCAGAGCGGCGTTGTTGTCCAGCTGGGCCTCGACGGCCGCCTGCTGGTCCTCTCCCCGGCGGCAGAACAGCCTCGCGACCCCGCCGCGCGCGGCCATCCAGGAATCGGTGGCCATGGCCGCGACCACCGTGGTTCCCCCGGCCAGAATCAATTCCTCCAGCATCGTGCCCCCGCCCTGTGCTCCCATGAACCCCGCCTTGCACGGACATTGTCCATGCGCGAGATCGAGTCTCGCACCGGGGCCAGAGACTCTGCCGGCGGGGAAGCCTCGACAGCACTGCCCTTCCCCAGCATGCCAGGCCCTCGCCCCGGGCGCCCGGCGTGCCTGACCGGGGCGTGCGGGGGCACCCTGGAGACATGGCCCGAGCCAACGACCAGGTAGAGGCGCTGCTCCAGGAGTACGCCGAGCTCATCGCGATCCGGGGCGGGGAGGCATTCAAGGCGCGCGCCTACGAAAAGGCCGCCCGCGCCGTCGGCGGCTACCCGGAGGATGTCTCGAAACTCGATGCCAAGGGGCTGCGCGAGATCCCGAACGTCGGCAAGTCTGTCGCCGACAAGATCCTGGAGTACCTGCGGACCGGCCGCGTGTCCGTCGTCGAGGAGGTCAGAGCCTCCGTGCCCGCCGGGGTGCGCGAGCTGATCACGATTCCGGGGCTCGGGCCCCGCAAGGCCATGGTTCTCTACGAGGAACTGGACATCACCTCCGTCGACCAGCTGCTCGAAGCCATCCACCAGGAACGGCTGCGTGATCTGAAGGGCTTCGGAGAGCGGACCGAGAAGAACATCCTGCATGGCATCTCCGTGCTGCAGAAGGCTGGTGAGGGCCGGATCCTCGTCAGCGCTGCCCTGGACATCGCCGAACAGCTCGTCGCCGAGCTGTCGGACATCCGCGGCTGCGTACGGTGCGCGTACGCGGGGTCCCTGCGCCGTATGAAGGAGACCATCGGCGATGTCGACATCCTGGTGGCGGCACGCCGGTCGGCCCCGTTCATGGACGCCCTCACGGCCCTTCCGCACACTGCCGAGGTCGTCGCACAGGGCGAGAAGAAGACTTCCGTACGGACCACCACGGGTCTCCAGGTGGACCTACGGGTACTTCCCCCGGCCTCCTGGGGTGCGGGCCTGCTGTACTTCACCGGCTCCAAGGCCCACAACATCCGCATCCGCGAACTCGCGGTGCGTCAGGGCCTCAAGCTGTCCGAGTACGGGCTCTTCGACGCCGAGAGCGGCGAGAGCGTCACCTCCGAGACGGAGGAGGCGATCTACGCCAGGCTCGGACTGCCCTGGATAGCGCCGGCGCTACGTGAGGACCGCGGCGAGATCGCGGCCGGGCTGCGCGGCGAACTCCCCGACCTCCTGACGGAGCAGGACATCCGCGGCGATCTGCACACCCACACCGACTTCACGGACGGGCTGGCCCCACTGGAGGACATGATCTCCGCCGCTGCCGCCCGCGGTTATGCCTACTACGCTGTCACCGACCACGCCCCGAACCTGTACATGCAGCGCATGACCCGCGAGAAGATCCTCGCCCAGCGCGAGCGGGTACGCGCACTCGACGGCGCGCACCACAAGATGCGGCTGCTGCACGGCACGGAACTCAACATCGGCCCGGACGGCACCCTGGACTGGCCCGACGAGTTCCTCGCGGGTTTCGCCATCTGTGTGGCCTCGGTCCACTCCCACTTCAACCAGAGCAGGCGGGACCTCACCCGCCGTCTCATCCGCGCCTGCGAGAACCCGCACGTCGCCGTCATCGGCCATCCCACGACCCGCCGGATCGGCAAACGACCGGGCATCGACGCCGACTTCGACGCGGTCTTCAAGGCCTGCGCGCGGACGGGCACCGCTCTGGAGATCAATGCGCATCCCGAGCGGCTCGACCTGTGCGACGAGGACATTCTGCGCGCGAAACGGTACGGCGTGAAGTTCGCCGTGAACTCCGACGCGCACGCCGTCACACATCTGCCGTACATGCGCTACGGGGTGGCGACGGCGCAGCGCGGCTGGCTGACGACGGACGACGTCATCAACACGTGGCCGCTGACGAAGCTGCGCCGGTTCCTGGGCAAAAAGGGCGCCTGACGAGGCGGATGGGTGTGGCCCGGAAGCCAGTCAGTACGAGCGGAGGGCCTGCGACGCGCCATCCGTGCCGCAGGAGCCGCGATCTACGGCGCGCCGCACGTCGCACTGCCGCCGATGTCGGCATGTACGGACAGACACTGCTCCTGGCCCTGGCGGCGTACGGCAGCGCCACCTGCCCCCAGGGTCTCCTGAGCTTCTACGCCGACACCATCCGCGAGCCCGTCCCCGTGCCATGGCGGCGAGCGGACGGCCACACTCAAGGACGAGGTGGTGCCGCAGCGCGCCGAGGGCCGACCGGTGCTACTCGCCGGACCGGGGCCTGGCTCCTACCTGGAAGGAATTGCCGAAGGGATCGGTGATCTCGGCCATCCGGACGTAGACGTTGTCCGCAGGGGTGCCGGCGGTACCGCCCGCCGCGAGGGCTCGCTCCACCGCCGCGTCGGCGTCCGCCACCTCGAACAGGGTCTGCCAGGCGGCGGAGGGTGCGTCCGGGACGCTCATGATGCCGCCGATCTCATGGCCGTCGGGCCGCCGGAGAAAGCTGAAGTCGACGCCGGGGAGGTCCTCGTTGCTGTCCAGGGTGAAGTCGAAGACCGCCGGGTAGAAGGCACGCGCCGGTCCTGCATCCGGGGTGGTCAGGTCGTTGCGGACCAGGCTGCCCGGCTCGTTCACGATCTCGCAGCCGAGGCGGGCACGCCCTTCCCAGAGTCCGAATTCGGCGCCGCCGGGGTCGGTCACAAGGGCCGCGCGCCCCCGGTCCCCGACATCCTGCGGGCCCTGGAACACCGTGCCGCCCGCGTCGGTGACGCGCTTGGCGGTGCCGTCACAGTCGTCGGTGGCGAGGTAGACGCGCCACAGGCCGGCGGAGGATGACGCGGGCGCGGCGGGTTCGGTGACCGGCATGAGTCCCGCCACCGGACGGCCACGCAGGAGACACAGCGTGTACTGCCCCGCTCCGGGCGCGCCGGCGCGGTACTCCCAGCCGAACAGCGCCGCGTAGAAGTCCTTCGCCCGCCGGAGGTCGGTGACATCGAGTTCGATCCAGGTCGGGGTGCCGGTCGGCTGGTTGCTGGTGACGTAGCTCATCGGAATGCTCCTGCTCTGTACGGGACGGGGCCACTGTCCGGGCCGGTTCTGCGACGCTAGATCCCATACAGGCCAGAAGATGTCCTACATCGGGTCTGTTACCTCGTGGATCGGCCGGATGGGCCGGATGGGCCGGATGGCGGTGGCACCGGCTCGTAGAATCGCCGGATGAGCGCCCCCGAAACAGAGATCCCCACCGAGCCCCACACCGAGGGCACTCCCCCGGAGAGCGAAGCGCTGGAGAGCGAAGCGCTGGAGGTGCTGCGCCGCGTCTTCGGATACGACTCCTTCCGCGGGAGCCAGCAGGAGATCATCGAGCATGTGGTCGCCGGCGGCGACGCCCTGGTGCTCATGCCGACCGGCGGGGGCAAGTCGCTCTGCTACCAGATCCCCGCCCTCGTACGGAAGGGCGTGGGCGTCGTCGTGTCGCCGCTCATCGCGCTCATGCAGGACCAGGTCGACGCGTTGAGGACCCTCGGGGTCAGGGCCGGGTTCCTCAACTCCTCCCAGGATTTCGATCAACGGCGGCTCGTGGAGGCCGAGTTCCTCGCCGGTGAGCTGGATCTGCTCTATCTGGCGCCGGAGCGGCTGCGGGTCGAGGCGACCGTACGGCTGCTGGAGCGCGGCACGATCTCGCTGTTCGCCATCGACGAGGCGCACTGCGTGGCGCAGTGGGGGCACGACTTCCGTCCCGACTACCTGGCCCTGTCCTCCCTGCACGAGCGCTGGCCCGATGTGCCGCGTATCGCGCTGACCGCCACCGCCACCGAGGCCACGCACTCGGAGATCGCTTCGCGCCTGACGCTCCAGGACGCGCGCCATTTCGTGGCGAGCTTCGACCGGCCCAATATCCAGTACCGCATCGCGCCGAAGAACGACCCCAAGCGGCAACTGCTGCAGCTACTGCGCGCCGAGCATCCCGGCGACGCGGGCATCGTCTACTGCCTCTCCCGGGCGTCGGTGGACAAGACCGCCGAATTCCTCGTCAAGAACGGGGTCAATGCGCTGCCCTACCACGCGGGGCTCGACACGCTCACACGCGCCGGGAACCAGTCCCGCTTCCTCCGCGAGGACGGGCTGGTCATGGTCGCGACCATCGCGTTCGGCATGGGCATCGACAAGCCCGACGTACGCTTCGTCGCCCATCTCGACCTGCCGAAGTCCGTCGAGGGTTACTACCAGGAGACCGGGCGCGCCGGGCGCGACGGGCTGCCGTCCACGGCCTGGCTGGCGTACGGACTCCAGGATGTCGTGCAGCAGCGGAAGATGATCGACACCTCTGAGGGCGACGAGGCGCACCGCCGGCGGCTGGGTGCCCATGTCGACGCGATGCTCTCCCTGTGCGAGACGGTCGAGTGCCGTCGCGTCCAACTGCTCGCGTACTTCAGCCAGAAGAGCAGCGCGTGCGGCAACTGCGACACGTGTCTGACGCCCGCGGAGTCCTGGGACGGCACGGTGCCCGCGCAGAAACTGCTGTCGACCGTGGTCAGGCTCAAGCGCGAGCGCAATCAGAAGTTCGGCGCGGGCCAGATCACCGACATCCTGCTGGGGAAGAAGACGGCCAAGGTCATCCAGTTCGACCATGACGCGCTCAGTGTGTTCGGTATCGGTACGGAGCTGCGCGAGGCGGAGTGGCGGAGCGTGGCGCGGCAGCTGCTGGCGCAGGGGCTGATCGCCGTGGAGGGCGACTACGGGACGCTGGTCCTCACGGAGGGCAGCGGCGAGGTCCTGGGCGGGCGGCGCCCGGTGGTACTGCGGCGCGAGCCCGAGGGCGCGGCGCGTCCGGCGCGCGCGGAGAAGACGTCCAGGCAACGGTCCGCGCCCGTCGATCTGCCGGAGGAGGCAGTGCCGGTCTACGAGGCGCTGCGTGCCTGGCGCGCGGCCTCGGCGAAGGAGCAGGGCGTACCGGCGTATGTCATCTTCCACGACGCGACGCTGCGCGCGATCGCTGTGCTGTCACCGTCGACGTCGGCAGAACTCGGCACGGTGACGGGTGTCGGCGAGAACAAGCTGGCGAAGTACGGGGATCAGATCCTTGAGACGCTGGGCAAGGCCGAATGACCCGGTCCTCAGTGGGCCGCGGCCGGTGCGCGGGCCATCACCTCGGCGAGCGTGAAGCCGCTCCATCGGCCATGTCGCAGCCGCGCAGGCCTGGTTGGGCGAGCGGTGCGTAGCCGAGGGGGTGGCGCCCGCGCACCACGTCGCCCTGGCCGCGTACGACACCGAGGGCTTTCCGGTCGTCGACCAGGTCGGCGAGCTCGTCGTCACCCGCCCGATGCCGTCCATGCCGCTGTACTTCTGGAACGACCCCGACAGCAGCCGCTACCGGGACGCCTACTTCTCGTCGTATTCCGGGGTGTGGCGCCACGGCGACCGGGTCACTCTCACCTCCCACGGCTCGTTGATCGTCCACGGCCGCTCCGACTCCACCCTCAACCGCAATGGCGTACGCCTCGGCAGCGCCGACATCCACGACGTTGTCGAGCGCCTGCCGGAGATCGCCGAGGCGCTGGTCATCGGCGCGGAGGAACCCGACGGCGGCTACTGGATGCCTCTCTTCGTGGTCCCGGCGCCCGGGGTGACGTTGGACGACGGCCTGCGCGAGAAGATCAGGGAGGCGATCCGCACCGGCGCCTCACCGCGCCATGTCCCCGACGAGATCCTCGCAGTGCCGGCCATCCCCCACACCCGCACCGGCAAGAAACTCGAAGTCCCGGTGAAACGCCTCCTCCAGGGCGCGCCCGCCGAGCAGGTCGTCAATCCCGCCGCGGTGGACGCCCCGGAACTCATCGACTGCTACGCCCGTCCGGGAGCCGACCGCCGCAGTCGGAGGAGCGCCGAGGCATGAGAACGGCACAGATCATCACCGCCGTTGTGCCGGCCCTGGTCTTCCTGCCGCTGGGAATGGCGAAGATCGCCGCAGTACCGGTCATGCGGCAGGCGGCAGCCCATCTGGGTAGGTCACCGGGCCTCTACCGCGTCGTCGGCGCGCTGGAGGTTGCCGGGGCCGCCGGGCTGCTGGCGGGCCTGGCTTGGGTTCCCCTCGGCGCAGCCGCTGCGACAGGACTCGCCCTGCTGATGGCCGCGGCGGCCGTGGTTCATCTGCGTCACGGCGACCCGCCCGCACGGGCCTTGCCCGCCGCCGTTCTGGCCCTGGCAGCAGTGGCGTACGCCGGTCTGTCGGTTGCCGCTTGACCTCAGCGTCTCGGCGCCCAAAAGTCCTCGACCCCGTTGAGGCGGTGGCGGAAATCGCCGGAGCCGGTACAGGCGGCGCGGCGGGAGCGCGTGATGGAACCCAGCGGGCGGTGGGCCTCCAGGGCGTGCCACGGGCTGAAGGAGAGTAGGTGAGCGGGCGGCGAGGCCGGTGAGCTGGAGCTGCTGATCACTCTGGCGGGGCTGCTTTTCGAGCAGGTCCTGGAGCTTGGCGTATTCGGCGATGTTGCCGAAGGGCGCCCGGCCCACATCCACCAGCCCCGACATCGCCGCCCCCGACAAGAGGGCGGGGCGGTCCAGGAGCCAATGGTGACTTCCCACGTTTGGACGACGACGGTCACCCCTGGGCCGGTGGAGAAGAACACCAGCAGGAGAAGGACTGCCGGCATCGCCCTCCGTCAGCTGACGGCGACCGGCCTCCGGTGGATCGGGCCCGTGCCCCGGGTCAGGGGCAGGCCCGTGCCCTGGTTGGCGTGGGCGATGATCTCCGCCGCGATGGACAACGCCGTCTCCTCGGGCCCACGCGCTCCGAGGTCGAGGCCGATCGGGGAGCGCAGCCCGGCCAGCTGTTCCTCGGAAACACCGGCCTCGCGCAGGAGCCGCAGGCGTTCCTGGTGCGTGCGCCGGGAGCCCATCGCACCGACGTAGCCGACCGGCAGTCCAAGCGCCAGGCGCAGCAGGGGGATGTCGAACTTGTCGTCGTGGGTGAGGACGCAGACGGCGGTACGGGCATCCACCTCGGTGCGTTCCAGATAGCGGTGAGGCCACTCGACCACCACCTGGTCCGCGTACGGGAAGCGGGCCGCCGTGGCGAAGACGGGCCGGGCATCGCACACGGTGACCCGGTAGCCGAGGAAGCGGCCTGCCTGGCTGAGGGCAGCGGCGAAGTCGACGGCGCCGAAGACCAGCATGCGCGGGCGGGACGCGTGGACATGGACGAGGACGGTCAGCGGTTCGGGGCAGCCGTCCCCGTTCCCGCCCACCGTGACGCGGGCGGTGCGCCCCGTCCTCAGGAGAGCCCGGGCTTCTTCCGCCACCAGTCTGTCCAGCGGCCCGCTGTTCAGGGTCCCGTGAGTGGCAACGCCGTGGCCAAGGACGCCCAGGGCGGAGCCCACGAGGCCAGGAGGGCCAGCTACGACCTGTGCAACGGCGGCGGGCCGGCCTTGGACGACGTGAGCGAGGACCGCGCCAAGGTGCGGCTGTGCTGCGGGATCGATGCGCTGGACGAGGACGTCGAGTTCGCCGCCGCAGGTCAGGCCCACGGCGAAGGCGTCGTCGTCCGAGTAGCCGAACCGGGCGCGCTGGGGCGCACCCTGGTCACGGAGTACCTGCTGGCACAGTTCGTACACCGCTCCCTCGACGCAGCCGCCGGAAATGCTGCCGACGGCGTTGCCGTCCTGGTCCACCGCGACCGACGTACCAATCGGCAGGGGCGCGCTGCCGTACACGTCGATGACGGTGGCCAGGGCGAAGGGGCGTGCCTCGCGGCACCAGCGGTGCAGCGTGTCCGCGATGTTCAGCATGAGGCTTTCTCCGTGGTTCGCCGTGGGGTCTGGGGCAGGCCGCCGCACTGACGGGGGCCGGGTATGCGGCGGCAGCCCCCGGGAGGTCCGGTCCTGGGGAAACGTCAGGATCAGAGCAACGCCTCGGCGGTAATGGGCAGTTCGCGGATACGGCGGCCGGTGGCGTTGAAGACCGCGTTCGCGATGGCGGGCGCCACACCGACGTGGACGACTTCGCCCAGCCCTTTGACGCCGAGCGGGTCGGCCTCGCGGTCCTCGCCGTCCAGGTAGATCGCCCTGACGTCGGGGACGTCGGCGTTGACCGGGACGAGGTAGTCGGCCAGGTTGGCGTTCACGATCCGCCCGTCACGGTGGTCGGTGACCGTGTGCTCCAGCAGGGCCGTTCCGATGCCGCCCACGATGCCGCCGATCGCCTGGCTCTCGGCGAGCTTGGGGCTGATGATGCGGCCCGCGTCGTACACGCCGAGCATGCGCCGCACCCGCACCATCCCGAGTGTCGCGTCGACGGCGACTTCGGCGAAGGTGGCGTTGTAGGCGTAGACGGAGTGCCGCTCGGAGCTGGACGGCCCGGCGTAGGACCCGAGTGCTTCGAGGTGGGAGCGATCGTTGCGGGCCAGCAGGCTGCGGTAGGTCTCACCGCGCGCCGGGTTGCGCTTGACGTGCAGCCGGCCGTTGCGCACGACGATGTCCTCGGCGGCCACCCCGTACAGCGGTGACTCGCGGTCCTCGACGGCCAGTTTGATGGCCTGCAGCCTGACCTGGTTGCAGCCGTCGAGGGTGGCGGATCCGACGCTGGCCATGGTCATCGAGCCGCCGTGTGGCGGGGTCGGCGGGAAGAGGGAATCGCCGAGGCGGAAGGTGACCGTGCGCATGGTCAGGCCGAGTGCGTCGGCGGCGACCTGGGTCTGGGAGGTGTAGGTGCCCGGTCCCATGTCGCTGGCGGCGGCCTCGACCACTGCGGTGCCGTCGGCGTCCAGGCGCACCCGGGCCTGGGCCGGCATGCGCCCGGGATCGTAGACGCCGGCGGCCATGCCCATACCGATCAGCCAGTCCCCCTCACGCGTCGAGCGCGGCCGGGGATTGCGGCGGTGCCAGCCGAACTCCCGGGCGCCGGTGGTGTAGCACTCACGCAGCCGACGGGTGGAGAACGGCTGCCCGTTGGACTCGTCCTCCGCCGGTTCGTTGCGGCGGCGCAGTTCGATCGGATCGACGCCGAGCTTGTGCGCGAGTTCGTCCATGGCCGACTCGATGACGAACGAGGCCGTGGCGAAGCCGGGGCCACGCATCCACAGCGGTGTGTTCACATCCAGCGGCACCGTCCGGTACGCCTGGCTCACATTGCGCATGCTGTAGAGCATCTGCCCCGCCAGCATGACGCCCTCGGTGAACGTCTCGTACGAGGAGGTCTCGGCGTCGATCTCGTGGGCCATGGCCGTCAGGCGGCCGCGCCTGTCGCTGCCCAGCCGCAGACGGTACTCATAGGAGGGCCGGAAGCCGGTGCCGAAGTACTGCTGCCTGCGGCTCAGGACGAGCTTGACCGGACGGCCCGTCTCGCGGGCGGCCACCCCGGCGACGACCGTGTGCGGCCAGCAGCGCAGCCCGCTGCCGAAGCCCCCGCCGACGAAGGGAGAGATGACGCGCACGGAGTCCATGGGCAGGTCGAACACCGTGGAGAGTTCGGTCTGCGTGCCCACCACCCACTGCGTCTTGTCCCACACGGTGAGCTTGTCGCCGTCCCAGCGGGCGATGGTGGCGTGCGGTTCCATCGGGTTTTGGTGATTGCGCGCCAGGTGGTAGGTGAGGTCCATCCGCACGGCCGCGGAACGCAGGCCGGCCTCAGCGTCGCCGCGCGCGTAGGTCGTCGGCTTGTCCGCCTTGGCCGCGTGCAGGTCGGTCGAGGGCTGCTCGGCGTCGTAGCGGACCTCGACCAGGCTCGCGCCGAGTTGCGCGGCCTCCAGCGTCGTGGCGACCACGACGGCGACCGGCTGGCCGTGGAAGAGCACCCGGTCGTCCTGGAAGACCCGCAGCCGCCGGCCGGGCGGGTTGTTGGACCCGGAGTTGTCGCGGTACGGCAGCTTCGGGGCGTTGCGGTGACTGATCACCCGCAGTACGCCCGGGTGAGCCAGGGCGGCTCGGGTGTCGATGGACGTGATACGGCCGCGGCCTACGGCAGCGTCGACCATGACAGCGTGCACGGCCCCGTCGACGTCGTGCTCGGCGGCGTACAGCGCCTGCCCGGTGACCTTGAGCCGTCCGTCCACGCGGGACAGCGGCGCGCCCACGGCTGCCTGCGGCTGAGGGCTCACTTGGTACCTCCTACGATGCGCAGCTGGCGTGCGACGGTCCGCTGAAGCAGCTCGACCTTGAAGCGGTTGTGCGTCAGCGGACGGGCGCCGTCCGCAGCCTTCGCGGCAGCGGCTGCCCACAGGGCCGGAGAAGGGCGCTCACCGACGACGTGCTGCTCAACGGCGGGCAGCTTCCACGGCACCGTGCCCACTCCCCCGGCGGCCACCCTCGCCTCCCGGATCACACCGCCTCGGATGTGCAGCGCGACGGCCGCCGAGGTCAGGGCGAACTCGTAGGACTGCCGGTCGCGCACCTTCAGATAACCTGAGGCCAGCGGACGCGGAAGCGCGGGGATCTCCACGGCAGTAATCAACTCACCGGTCCGCAGCGCCTGTTCACGATTCGGGGTGTCGCCCGGTCGCAGCAGGAAGTCGGCAAAGGGGACCTGGCGCTCCCCGTCCGGACCCAGCAGATGCACCCGCGCCTCCAAGGCAGCGAACGCCACAGCCACGTCGGAGGGGTGCGTGGCCGCACAGTGGTCGGAGCCGCCGAGGATCGCGTGCGTACGGTTGAAGCCCTCTCGCGCGGCACAACCCGAGCCGGGCTCGCGCTTGTTGCAGTCGGCGGTCACGTCACGGAAGTACGTGCAGCGGGTGCGCTGCATGATATTGCCGCCGATGGTGGCCATGTTGCGCAGCTGCGCCGACGCGCTCAGCTCCAGAGCCTGGGAGATGACGGGATACAGGGTGCGGACCTTGGGGTGGGCGGCGGCCTCGGCCATGGTCACCAGGGCGCCGATGCGCAGCCCGCCGCGCTCGGTGACGCTGACCTTGTGCAGCGGCAGGCCGCTGATGTCAACCAGGGTCTCAGGCTGTTCGACGGTCTCGCGCATCAGATCGACCAGGGTGGTGCCCCCGGCGATGTACCGGCCGCCGCGGCTGCCTTCGGCGACGGCCTCTCGGGTGTCGGAGACACGGGTGTAGGTGAAGGGATGCATGGCGGCGCTCCTTACTTCCGGCCCGCGGTCTGTTCGACCGCGCGCACGATCTTGACGTAGCAGCCGCAGCGGCAGATGTTGCCGCTCATCCACTCCCGGATCTCCTCCGGCGAGCCGGTGTGGCCCTCCTGGATGCAGCCGACACCGGAGAGGATCTGGCCGGGGGTGCACCTGGGCGACTGCGCGCCGCGGACCAGAAGTGGCTTTCCGCGCGGGGAGGGGCTGGGCCCCTCCCCGCGTGCGCCGAGGTCAGGGCTTGATGAGGACCTTGAGGCTGGTGCGGTCGGCCATGTCCTGGTAGCCGGCCGGGACGCCGTCGAGGCCGGTGGTGGCGTCGAAGACCTTCCCGGGCTCGATGGTGCCGTTGAGGATGTCGGGCATCAGTTCCTCGATGTAGCCGCGGACCGGTGCGGGTCCGCCGGCCAGGCGGATGTTGTGGGCGAAGAGGCTGTTGAAGCCGATCGGCGCCTCCTCGTACTGCGGGACGCCGACGCGGCTGATGACGCCGACGGACTGCTCGTAGGCGGGCATGTTGCCGACGGCTTCCAGGACTACGTGCGTGCCGTGCCCGCCGGTCAGCTCACGGACCGCGGCGATGCCTTCTTCGCCGCGGGCGGAGACGATGTCGGTGGCGCCGAACTCCCGGCCGAGATCGGTGCGCACCTTGTGGCGGCCCATGAGGATGATCTGCTCGGCGCCCAGGCGCTTGGCGGACAGCACCGCCACCAGGCCGACGGCACCGTCGCCGATCACGGTGACGCTGGTGCGCTCGTTGACGCCGCCCGCCACGGCGGCGTGGTAGCCGGTGCCGAAGACGTCCGAGAGCGTCAGCAGGGACGGCATGAGCGCCGAGTCGGCGGCGACGGGGAGCTTGACGAGGGTGCCGTCGGCGAGGGGGACGCGGACCGCTTCGGCCTGGCCGCCCTCGTCGGGCTCCATGTCCCAGAAGGTGCCGTGTTCGCAGGAGGTGTACAGGCCCTCGCGGCAGAACACGCAGGTGCCGTCGGAGAAGGCGAACGGGGAGACGACCAGGTCGCCCTTCTTGACGGTGGTCACCGCCGAGCCGGTGGCCTCGACGATGCCGATGAACTCGTGTCCCATCCGTGCGGGACCGTCAGCCGGGGACATCGAGCCGTACGGCCACAGGTCGCTGCCGCAGACGCAGGACGCGGTGACGCGGACCAGCGCGTCGGTGGGTTGCTTGATGACGGAGTCCGGAACGTTCTCGACCCGGACGTCGCCCGCTCCGTACATGAGGGTTGCGCGCATGAGATGTTCTCCGATCGAGTGGTGCTTACTGCTGGTGTTTCGGGTTGCCGCCTGTCGGCAGCCAGGAAGCCCCGCTGTGGCTGCGATCCGGTTCACACGTCCGCGGCGCGGCGACAGCCTCGATGCCTTGGATGCCTTGGATGGCGGCAGTCGCGCGGCGGCGGCGCTGGGTGAGGGCGCCGATGACGGCGCCGACCACGGCGGGACCGGTGGCCCCGAGGGGACCTACCTGTTCGACCTGGCCCGGGCAGCCCGGCCCGCCCGCCGCACGCCACCCCGCCGCAAGGACGTCGTAGTCCCGCCCCGCATCCAGTGGATGCTCGACTCCATGACGATGTCCTCAGCATTCGTGCGCAACGGCCGCATGGACGTCATCGCCCACAACGCGCTCGCCAGAGCCGTGCACGCGCTGATGTTCGACAGCGACACCACCGACAAGCACGGCCGCGCCAACATCGCCCGCTACGTCTTCCTCGACCCGGGCGCCCGGCACTTCTCCGTCGACTGGGACCATGCCGCTGTCGCCACCGCCGCACTGCTGCGCGCCGAAGCCGGACGTGAACCCCACGACCGAGCCCTGCGCGAGCTCGTCGGCGAACTGTCCACCCTCAGCTCCGAGTTCCGCACCGAATGGGCGGCGCACGAGGTCCGCATCCGCCACGACGGCATCAAGCGGCTGAGGCACCCCGAGGCCGGCGACCTGGAGCTGACCTACCACTCCCTGGACCTGCCCCTGTCCAACCGGGCAGTGCACGACCTGACCATCTACACCGCCGAGCCGGGCACCACCTCCGAAGACCGGCTCAGGCTCCTCGCGAGCTGGGCCGCCACCCAGTCCCAGGGGTCCACAGAGCCCACCCGACAGACGCACTGAGAACTCATGCCACGATCGCGTCGAAGGGCCCCCGGCCCACAGGCACCTCCTGCCGCGACCCCTGAGCGAGCGGACTCCGGGAACCGAACCGGCTCACGGTGACAGGTCGACGACCGTTCCTGTGCCTACACCGGACTGGTTCAAGCACTACGCGACAAGGGCCGATGAATACCGGTTCCCCCAGGCTCGTACCAACGCCAAGGCCGCCGAAGAAGCCATCATGCGCACCGCCGCCGAGCGGATCGATGAATACCCGCTGACCGTCGGCGGCTTCAGCATGGGCGGCCTGATCACCCGCTACGCCCTGGCCCGGCTCGAAACCATGCGCATGAACCACCAAACAGCTCTGTACTTTTCCTGCGACACCTCCCACCGCGGTGGCGTGATCCCCATCGGGATCCAGGGACCGGCCGTGAAGAACAACAGCAATTACGGCCTGTACGCGATCGCGGGCCACGACGACACGACCAAGGACCCCGCACCGCACGACCACAAGCCCATCCGCTGAGATGGACGGCACCGGCAGGGGGCTTGGCCGCCACCTCGCGGGTTTGTTCCGATCAGCGCTGCCCGACCGGGACGCGCCAGAGCAGGGTCGTACCGCCGCCCGGCGGGCAGGTCAGTTCGAGTACGCCGCCCAGTTGCTCGGCGCGCTCGGCGAGGTTGCGCAGTCCGCTGCGGCGCCCCTTGGTGGGGATGCCCACGCCGTCGTCCGCGACGGTGAGTGTGACGTCGACGCCGTCGGTCGTCAGCGCCACGTCGGCGCGGCTCGCGTGGGCGTGCCGGGCGACATTGGTCAGCGCCTCGGACAGGACCGCCACCAGGTGGTCGGCGATGTCCCTGGGCACGTTGGTGTCCAGCAGGCCTTCCATCCGCAGGCTCGGTGCGAAGCCCAGCACGGGGGCGGCCTCGCCGGCGGCCCGTACGGTGCGTGAGCGCAGGGTCTCGCCGCCGTCCGCTTCGCGGGCCCGCAGCCCGAAGATCGTCGACCGGATGATCTTGATCGTCTCGTCGAGGTCGTCGACCGCCCGCTCCACCCGTTCCGACGCGCCGGGGTGCTCGATGAAGCGTCCCGCGCTCTGGAGTGTCATCCCGGTCGCGAACAGCCGCTGGATCGCCAGGTCGTGCAGGTCACGGGCGATCCGGTCGCGGTCTTCGAGCAGCGCGATCTGCTCGGCGTCGGCCCGCCGTTCGGCCAGCTCCATGGCCACCGCCGCCTGCCCCGCGAAGCCCAGCAGCGGCCCGGTCTCCGCCTCCGTGAACACCGTGCGCCCCGCGGCGCGGACCAGCAGGAGCACACCGCGCACCACGTCGCCGCTGCCGATGGGGACGGCCACCGCGGGCCCCATCCCCTGGAACCGCTGCGGGCCGGCGATGATCCGCTCGTCGTGGGCGACATCCGCGCTCGTCGCGAGCCGGGCCGCGGTGTACGCGGCACCCATGAGGGTGCCCTCCGGCGGCAGCACCAGGCCGCGGTGGGCATCCGACTCCTGCCCGATGGCCAGTTCCACGGCAAGTGTGCCGGTGTCCGCCATCGGTACGGCGACCATCGCGAGCTCGGCGTCGACGATCTCGCGCGCCCGCTCGGCGATCAGGCCCAGCACCTCGCCGCGCGCACCGCCGGACATCAGACTGTGGTTGATCTCCGCGCTGGCACGCAGCCAGCGCTCGCGCTGCTTGGCCTTCTCATACAGCCGGGCGTTGTCGATGGCCACTCCGGCGGCGACAGCGAGAGTGGCGAGCACCGACTCGTCCTCCTCGTCGAACTGCGTACCGCCGCGTTTCTCGGTCAGGTAGAGGTTGCCGAAGACATGGTCACGGACCCTGATGGGCACGCCGACGAAGGTGTTCATCGGCGGGTGGTGGGCCGGGAATCCGTACGAGGCGGGGTGTTCGGAGATTTTCGCGAGCCGCAGCGGTTCCGGCTTCCTGATCAGCTCGCCCAGGATGCCGTGTCCCTCCGGGTAGGGCCCGATCTCGGCGATCTGCTCCTGGCTCACGCCGACGGTCAGGAACTCCGACAGCCGTCTGCCGTCGGGCCCGATCACGCCGAGCGCCGCGTACTCGGCGTCCACCAGCGCCGCCGCGGCCTCCACGATGGAGCGCAGCACCTGCTCCAGGTCCAGCTCGCGCCCCACCGACAGCACGGCCTCCAGCAGGCTGTGCACCCGGTCCCGGGTGCCGCGCGCCGCGTCCAGCCTGGCCTGGAGCTCCTCCAGCAGCTCGTCCAGTCGTAGCTGCGGCAACCTGACGCTGCGCTCGTGGGAGCTTGCCACCGGTGATTCCTCCATGTGCGCCTCGGCGAGCCGGGCGACCGGAGAACCGGCCGTCCCACCCACCGTATTCGACCCGGCCGGTACAACGGGTACGGAGGAGGCCTGTGCGCACAATCGAGCGCCGCCGGAGGCTCGTCACCGCTCCGGGAGCCGGGCGGCGACGTACTCGGTGAGGTCGAGGAGCCTGTTGGTGTAGCCCCACTCGTTGTCGTACCAGCCGAAGACCTTCACCAGTTCGTCGTGCGCCTGGGTGAGCGGGGCGTCCAGGACGCAGGAGGCGGGGTCGCCGACGATGTCGCGCGAGACGATCGGGGCGTCGGAGACGCGCAGGATTCCCTTCAGCGGGCCGGCGGCGGCCTCGCGGAAGGCGGCGTTGACCTCCTCTGCGGTCGCCGGCCGGTCGAGCACCAGGGTCAGGTCCGTGAGGGAGCCGTCCTCGACGGGGACGCGGACCGCGATGCCGTCGAGGGTGCCTGCCAGCTCCGGCAGTACGAGGCCGACGGCGCGGGCGGCTCCGGTGCTGGTCGGGATGATGTTCACCGCGGCGCTGCGGCCACGGCGCAGGTCCTTGTGCGGGCCGCCCAGCACGACTTGGTCGTTCGTGTAGCCGTGGATGGTGGTCATCAGGCCCTTGTCGACGCCGAAGACCTCGTGGAGAACCTTCACCATCGGGGCCACGCAGTTGGTCGTGCAGGAGGCGTTCGAGATCACCTGGTCGGTGTCCGGGTCGTACGTGCTCTCGTTGACGCCCATGACGACGGTGGCGTCGACTCCCTTGCCCGGCACGGACAGCAGCACCTTGCGCGCCCCGGCCTTCAGGTGCAGACCGGCGTCCTCGCGGCTGCGGAAGCGGCCGGTCGACTCGATGACCACGTCCACTCCGAGGTCGCCCCAAGACAGCGCGGCGGGATCGCGCTCGGCGGTCACCGCGATGCGGTGCCCTCCCCCAGAGCCTTCGGCCTGGGAGGTGCCCCCAACAGTGATCGACGTGTCGTCGTGTTCGACGGTGCGGCGCAGCCTGCCGTAGGTCGAGTCGAACTCCAGCAGATGAGCCAGGGCTGCCGGGGAGGTGAGGTCGTTGACCGCCACCACCTCGACCGGCGTGCCGCTCGCCGACTCGGCGCGCTCCAGCACGCAGCGCAGGTAGTTCCGTCCGATGCGGCCGAAGCCGTTGATTCCTACCCGCACGGTCATGTCCGTCGTCCTCCCGCTCGATGTCCGGTGTGTGCTGCCCAGCCTGCGGGCGGTGGAGCGGGCCCGGCATGGGCCGTACGGGGCCGGGGTCCGGGGACGTTCGGCCCACCGCCCGGGACGTCCGGGACCTGACCGCAGGCAGGCAGCCCGGCCGACTCTGTAGCCAGAACGAAGAGCACGCTCAAGGGAGATGTCCGTCATGAAAGCTGCAGTCGTCCGCGCCTTCGGTGAGCCCCTGGTCATCGAGGAGCGTCCCGCCCCGGAGCCGGGTCCCGGCCAGGTGCGTATCCGCGTCGAGGCGTCCGGGCTGTGCCACACCGACATCCACGCCGCGCACGGCGACTGGCCGGTCAAGCCCACCCCGCCCTTCATCCCCGGCCACGAGGGCGTCGGCATCGTCGAGGCTCTCGGCGGCGGCGTCACCCACCTTGCCGTCGGCCAACGCGTCGCCGTGCCGTGGCTGGGCTGCTGTGGGCGCCGCCATGCTCCTGGAGGACCTTGGCCGGGTCTTCTTTGCGGGCGTCGATGAGGATGTCGGCGCCCAGTTCGCGGGCCGTCTACGGCGGGCTGCTGCGCCGGGGCGGCAAGCTGATCATGGTGGCGCTCCCCGCGGGCGGCACCATCCAGGTCCCGATCTTCGACACCGTGCTGAAGGGCACCTCCGTGATCGGCTCGATCGTGGGTACCCGCCAGGACCTGGACGAAGTGTTCCAGCTGCACGCCGCGGGCCGCACCCGGGTGATCTACCAGACCCGGACCCTGGACACCGTCAACGAGTCCATCGCGGACGTACTGCACGGCGACGTCGAAGCCCGCATCGTGTTCGAGATGTGACCCCCGAGAGACCTCCGGAGAAAGAGGCAGACCGCCATGGCCCGTTATGTGTACGACTTCAGCGAAGGCGGCCGGGAGATGGCCGGTCTGCTCGGCGGCAAAGGCGCCAATCTCGCCGAGATGACCCGGATGGGCCTGCCGGTGCCACCCGGTTTCACCGTCACCACCGAGGCCTGCCGGGCCTTCCTCTCGTCCGGCACGGAGCCCGAGGGCCTGGGCCCGGAGGTCGACCGGCAACTGGCCGCGCTGGAGCGGGCGGCGGGGCGGCGGCTGGGGCAGCCTGACAACCCGCTGCTGCTCTCGGTCCGCTCCGGTGCCCGGTTTTCCATGCCGGGCATGATGGACACGATCCTCGACATCGGCCTCAACGACGAGTCCGTGCGGGGCCTGGCGAAAACCTCCGGCCAGGAGCGCTTCGCCTGGGACTCGTACCGCCGTCTTGTGCAGATGTTCGGCAGCACCGTGATGGGTGTCGACGGCGCGCTCTTCGAGGAGGCTCTCAGCCGTCTCAAGGAGTCGCGGGGCGCTCCGGATGATCTGCGGCTGGACGCGACGGATCTCGCCGGTCTGGTCGAGACGTACCAGGAGTTGATCCGCCGCGAGACCGGCGAGGACTTCCCGCAGGACCCGGTCGAGCAGCTGCACCGGTCGATCCGCGCCGTGTTCGAGTCCTGGAACGGTGAGCGCGCCCGCGTCTACCGCCGCCGTGAGCACATCCCCGATGACCTGGGCACCGCCGTCAACGTACAGACCATGGTCTTCGGCAACCTCGGCCCCGACTCCGGCAGCGGCGTCGCCTTCACCCGCGACCCGGCCACCGGCCGGCCCGGCGTCTACGGCGACTATCTGCCCAACGCACAGGGCGAGGACGTCGTCTCGGGCATCCGCAACGCCGTACCGCTGGGCAAGCTGGAACGCCTCGACCCCGACGCGTACTGGCAGTTGCACGACTACCTGCGGATCCTGGAGGACCACTACCGCGATCTGTGCGACATCGAGTTCACCATCGAGCACCGCAAGCTGTGGATGCTGCAGACCCGGGTCGGCAAGCGCACCGCCGAGGCCGCTTTCGCCATCGCCGACGCGCTCGTCGACGAGAACCTGATCAACCCGGCCGAGGCGCTGGCCCGGGTGAGCGGCGAGGGACTCGCCCGGCTGATGTTCCCCCGCTTCGACACGACCGCCGTCGGCGCGCCGCTCGCGCACGGCATACCCGCCTCGCCGGGCGCCGCCGTCGGGGCCGCGGTCTTCGACTCCGCGGAGGCGGTACGCCGCGCGGCGGCCGGGGAAGCGGTCGTCCTCGTACGGCAGGAGACCACGCCCGACGATCTGCCCGGCATGGTCGCCGCGCAGGCCGTGCTGACCAGCCGCGGCGGCAAGACCAGCCACGCGGCCGTGGTGGCCCGCGGCATGGGCAAGGTCTGCGTCTGCGGCGCAGAGGAAATCGTCGTGGACGTGCGGGCCCGGCGGTTCACGGCCAACGGCATCACGGTGGCCGAGGGCACCGTCATCTCGGTCGACGGCTCCGAGGGCACCGTCCATCTCGGTGCGGCACCGCTGGTCGATTCGGCGGTGATGACGTACTTCGAGTCCGGTCTGAAAGCCGGCGTGGAGACCGATGCCCCGGCGCAGCACGTGGTCGGCGCGGTGGACCGGCTGATGGAGCAGGCCGACGGTGTGCGGCGGCTTGGCGTACGGGCCAACGCCGACACCCCCGAGGATGCCGCGCGCGCCCGCCGCTTCGGCGCGGAGGGCATCGGGCTGTGCCGGACCGAGCACATGTTCCTCGGCGAGCGCCGACGTCTGGTCGAGGCCATGATCCTGGCCCGTACGGACGCCGAGCGCGACCGTGCGCTGGCGGGCCTGCTGCCGTCGCAGCGCGAGGACTTCGTCGGCATTCTCGCCGCGATGGACGGCCTGCCCGTCACCATCCGCCTCCTCGACCCGCCGCTGCACGAGTTCCTGCCGGACCGCACCGAGCTGTCGGTACGTGTCGCCGCGACCGAGGCGCACGGCGACGCGCCGGCCGCGCACGACGTGGAGCTGCTGGCCGCCGTGAACCGTATGCACGAGGAGAACCCCATGCTGGGCCTGCGCGGGGTGCGCCTGGGTCTGGTCGTGCCCGGACTGGTCGCCATGCAGGTACGGGCCGTCGCCGAGGCCGTCGCCGAACGCAAGCGGGCCGGCGGTGACCCCCGGGCGGAGATCATGGTTCCGCTGGTCGACACGGTCGAGGAACTCCGCATCGTCCGCGCGGTGGTGGAGCGCGTACTCGCTGAGGTCTCCGAGGAGACGGGCATCCCCGTCGACTGCCCGGTGGGCACCATGATCGAGCTGCCCAGAGCCGCGCTGACGGCGGGCCTGATCGCGCAAGAAGCGGTGTTCTTCTCCTTCGGGACCAATGACCTCACCCAGACCACCTGGGGCTTCTCCCGCGACGACGTCGAGGCGGCGTTCTTCTCCGCCTACCTCGAACAGGGCATCTTCAAGGTCTCCCCGTTCGAGACGATCGACCGCGAGGGCGTCGGACGGCTGGTGGAGATCGCCGTCGCCGAGGGCCGGGCCGCCCGGCCCGACCTGGAGATCGGTGTGTGCGGTGAGCACGGCGGAGACCCGGAGTCGGTGCACTTCTTCCACGGAGCGGGCCTGGACTACGTCTCGTGCTCCCCGTTCCGGGTCCCGGTCGCCCGCCTGGAGGCGGGCCGCGCCGCGCTCCCGGACACGGAGGTCAGCGACAGCAGGTGAACCGTGACATCGAAGGTCATCGCGCGTCATCGAGGTCCCGGGACCAAACGTCCCGGGACCTTCGGGCTGGTCGGCCCCGGGCGGGGACCTTCGGCACCTGGGTGCCGGGCTCCGTGCGAGAGACGGTGGTGGTGGGAGCGGTGCCGATCCCCCGCGGTGCCGCTCCCGCCGGCGGGCAGCAGGTCTTCCGGCCCGCACCTTCCGACAACGGAGGCAGCAGCCATGGCCCATCACGACGACCGCAACCGGAACTCCGGCCCTGATACCGGTCCGTCCGAGACCACCATCGCCGTGGACCAGCTGGTCACCAACGGTCTCAAGGCGCTCAGCGACTACGAGCCCCTGACCCAGGAACAGATCGACCACATCGTGAAGAAGGCTTCCGTGGCGGCCCTGGACCGGCACACCGGTCTGGCCCTGCTCGCGGTCGAGGAGACCGGCCGCGGAGTCTTCGAGGACAAGGCCGCCAAGAACATGTTCGCGTGCGAGCACGTCACGCACAGCATGGGCAAGATGAAGACCGTCGGCGTCATCGCCCGCGACGACATCGACGACATGATCGAGATCGCCGAACCGGTCGGCGTGGTGTGCGCGATCACTCCGGTCACCAACCCGACCTCCACCACGATCTTCAAGGCGCTGATGGCGCTGAAGACCCGCAACCCGGTCGTCTTCGCCTTCCACCCCGCCGCGCAGCGCTGCAGCGCCGAGGCGGCCCGCGTCGTACGTGACGCCGCCGTCGCCGCGGGCGCACCCGAGCACTGCGTGCAGTGGATCGAGGAGCCGTCCATCGAGGCGACCAGCATGCTGATGCACCACCCTGGCGTCTCCCTCATCCTCGCCACCGGGGGCAACGCGATGGTCAAGGCCGCGTACTCGGCCGGAAAGCCCGCGCTCGGCGTCGGCGCCGGCAACGTCCCCGCCTATGTGCACAAGAGCGCCAAGCTGTGCCGGGCCGTCAACGACCTCGTCCTGTCCAAGTCGTTCGACAACGGCATGATCTGCGCCTCCGAGCAGGCCGTCATCCTGGACACCGAGATCTACGACGCGGCGCTCGCCGAATTCCGTACGCTGCACGCCCATCTGGCCACCGCCGAGGAGAAGCGGAAGCTGGAGGCGTACCTCTTCCCGGCGCTCGCGTCGGGCGGCGGCTGCGAACCCAAGGTCAACGCGGCGGCCGTCGGGCAGAGCCCGGCGTGGATCGCGGAGCAGGCCGGGTTCAGTGTGCCCGAGGGCACCTCCCTCATCCTGGCGGAGGCCGAACGGGTCGGCCCGGACGAGCCGCTGACCCGGGAAAAGCTGTGCCCGGTGCTGACCGTGCTGCGCGCCGGCTCGCAGCGCCAGGGCTTCGACCTGGCCGCCGACATGGTCGCCTTCCACGGCGAGGGGCACACCGCCGTGATCCACACCGAGGACCGCGCGGTGGCGGAGGCGTACGGCACGCGCATGAAGACGGTGCGCGTCATCGTCAACTCCCCCTCGTCGCAGGGGGCCATCGGCGGCATCTACAACAGCCTGCTGCCGTCGCTGACGCTGGGCTGCGGGTCCTGGGGCAGTACCTCGGTGTCCAACAATGTGTCCGCCGCGCACCTGCTGAACATCAAGCGGGTCACCACGCGCCACAACAATCTGCAGTGGTTCAAGGTCCCGCCGAAGATCTACTTCGAGCCGGGGGCCATCCGCTATCTGGCCTCGATGCCGGATGTGCACCGCGTCACCGTGGTCACCGACGCGACGATGACCCGGCTCGGCTTCACCGACCGGGTGAGCCGTGTGCTGCAACGCCGCCACGAGCCGGTGACCGTGCAGGTCATCGACAACGTCGAGCCCGAACCGAGCATCGACTCCGTCCAGCGCGGCGCGCGCCTGATGCGCGACTTCCGCCCGGACACCATCATCGCCCTGGGCGGCGGCTCTCCGATGGACGCGGCGAAGGTGATGTGGCTGCTGTACGAGCAGCCCGACGTCGACTTCGCCGACATGCGGCAGAAGTTCTCCGACATCCGCAAGCGGGCGTTCCGCTTCCCGGTCCTGGGCGAGCGAAGCGAGATGGGGGTCCCCCCGGCCGGAGGCTGGGGGAGCGCCCGCCTGGTGTGCATTCCCACAACGTCGGGCACCGGCGCGGAGGTCACCCCGTTCGCGGTCATCTCCGACCCCGACACCGGCAAGAAGTACCCGCTCGCCGACTACGCGCTCACCCCGAGCGTGGCCATCGTCGACCCGCTGCTGACCGCAGACCTGCCACCGGCCCTGGCCGCCGACAGCGGCTTCGACGCCCTCACCCACGCCATCGAGGCGTATGTGTCGGTATACGCCAACGACTTCACCGACGGCCCCGCCCTGCACGCCATCCGCCTCATCTTCGGTAACCTCGACGCGGCCGTGAACAACCGGGCGGGCAGCGCCGAGGCGCGGGAGAAGATGCACAACGCCGGCACGATCGCGGGCATGGCCTTCGGCAACGCCTTCCTGGGTATTGTCCACGCCATGTCGCACACCCTGGGCGCCACCTTCCATATTGCCCACGGGCGTACGAACGCCGTTCTACTGCCGCATGTCATCCGCTACAACGGGACGGTGCCCGCGAAGCTCACCGGCTGGCCGAAGTACGAGAGCTACCGTGCCCCGGAACGCTTCCAGGACATCGCCCGCACCCTCGGTCTGCCCGCCGCGACCCCGCAGGAGGGTGTCGAGTCGCTTGCCGCCGCTGTGGAACGGCTGCGGGACACCGTCTCCATCGAGCCTTCTTTCCGGGCGCTGGCGGTCGATGAGCGCGCTTTCCTCGACGCCCTGCCGCAGCAAGCCCTGAACGCCTACGAGGACCAGTGCGCGCCCGCCAACCCGCGGATGCCGATGCTGGACGACATGCAAGAGCTCATGCGTACGGCCTACTACGGCCGGGGAGACCTGCCCGCCACTGCCGGGTAGGGGTCCACGCACGCACCACTGAACCGGCCGGGAAGCCCTCGCTTCCCGGCCGGTTCGGCATGTGCGCCACACATACGGATCGGGGCCCCGCCACGAAGGTGGCGGGGCCCCGATCCGTATGACTGCGTGTTGACCGTCAGCGCAGCCAGCCGTTGCGGCTGACGAACGGCAGCCGGGCCCACCTGCGGCCCAGGCCCCAGGTGCTGCCCGCCGCGGTCACCGCGAGGACGATCAGGACAACGGCGTAGATGAGGTGGTAGTCGACGAACGGGTTGGTCGACATGCTCGGCGCTCCGTCGGACAGGTGCTTGGCCGGTGGCCACTCCGCGGCCCACATCAGCGCCATCATCAGGGTGCCCGCGACTGCGGCGAGCCGCAGTGCGATGCCGCTGACCAGGGCGAGGCCGATGGCGAGCAGGCCGAGCAAGAACAGCCAGTCCGCCCAGCCCGCGCCCGCCCAGTCATGGAAGGTGGACTCCAGGGGACCGACGGCGACATGGCTGAGGAAACCCTTGGTCGGTGAGCCGCCGTCGATCCAGCCCTTGCCGGACCCGGTTGCGTAGCCGAGGCCGAAGGTCTTGTCGAGGAAGGCCCACAGGAAGACGAACCCGGTCAACACACGGGCGCCGGCCAGGACGTACGCGGCGGTCGAGGTGGCCGCCACGGTCGCGGACTCGGTTGCCGTTGCGGCTGCGGACCTGCGCGGCGACGGGAAGTGGAACTTCGGGTGCCGGTGGGGGTGCTGCTGCACTGCCATGATGCGATCCCTCCCAGGGGAACTGCGCGAGATCCGCGCTGTCCGGACGACTCTTCGTTTCCTTGGTGCGCCTTCAATGTCCCGCCATGGCCGCCGCTGCCGCAGGGGTCTCAGGGCCCCGCCCGAGGGCCGAACGTCCCCTCCACACAGGGCCGTTCAGCCGCTCCAGGTCCAGTCGGCGACCTCGGGCAGGTCGGTGCCGTGCTCGCGGATCCAGTCGTGGTGGCGCAGTCGGGCGTCCTCCATCAGCTGCCGTACGGGCGCGGCCCGTACGGCCAGACCGGGCACCCGGTCGATGACGTCCATCACCAGGCGGTAGCGGTCGAGGTCGTTGCGGACCACCATGTCGAACGGCGTCGTGGTGGTGCCGATCTCCTTGTAGCCGCGCACATGCAGGTGCTGATGTCCTGCGCGGCGGTACGCGAGGCGGTGGATCAGCCACGGATAGCCGTGGTAGGCGAAGATGACCGGCTTGTCACGGGTGAACAGCGCGTCGTAGTCAGCGTCGCGCATGCCGTGCGGGTGCTCCTCTGCGGGCAGCAGCCGGGCCAGGTCCACGACGTTGACGACTCGTACGGCCAGTTCCGGCAGATGGCCGCGCAGCAGCTGTGCGGCGGCCAGTACCTCCTGGGTGGGTACGTCTCCGGCGCCGGCCAGCACCACGTCCGGTTCGCGCTCGCGGTTCTCCGTACCGGCCCAGTCCCAGATCCCGGCGCCGCGGGCGCAGTGGGCCCGCGCCTGCTCCAGGGTCAGCCAGTCAAAGCAGGGCTGCTTGCCCGCGACGACCACGTTGACGTAGTCGCGGCTGCGCAGCACATGGTCGGCGACAGAGAGCAGGGTGTTGGCGTCCGGCGGCAGATAGACCCGTACGACCTCGGGGCTCTTGTTGAGTACGTGGTCGATGAAGCCGGGGTCCTGGTGGGAAAAGCCGTTGTGGTCCTGCCGCCAGACGTGCGAGGTCAGCAGGTAGTTGAGGGAGGCGATGGGGGCGCGCCAGGGCAGCCGCCGGGTGACGCGCAGCCATTTGATGTGCTGGTTGACCATGGAGTCGACGATGTGGACGAAGGCCTCGTAGCAGGAGAACAGTCCGTGCCTGCCGGTGAGCAGATAGCCCTCCAGCCACCCCTGACAGGTGTGCTCGGAGAGGATCTCCATGACCCGGCCGTGCGGGTCCAGATGCTCGTCCACCTCCAGGGTCTCGGCCTGCCAGGCCTTGCCGCTGGCTGCGTAGACGGCCTGCAGCCGGTTGGAGGCGGTCTCGTCGGGGCCGACGAGCCGGAAGTCGCGCCGCGCGCCGGTTGCCTCCATGACGGCTGTGAGCAGGTCGCCGAGGACCCGGGTGGGCTCGTGCAGGGTCGCGCCGGGCTTGTCGACGGCGACGGCGTACCGCTCCAGCGGCGGTACGGGCAGCTCGCGCAGCAGCAGTCCGCCGTTGGCGTGCGGGGTCGCACCCAGGCGGCGGTCCCCTTCGGGGACGCAGGCGAGGACGGGCGCGGTGGGGCGGCCGTCATGGTCGAAGAGTTCCTCGGGCCGGTACGAGCGCAGCCAGGCCTCCAGCTGCCGCAGATGTGCCGGGTTGTCGCGTACGGCCGAGAGGGGGACCTGGTGGGCGCGCCAGGTGCCTTCCACCTGCACTCCGTCGACTTCGGCAGGTCCGGTCCAGCCCTTGGGGGTGCGCAGTACGATCACCGGCCAGTGCGCGCGTTCGGTGACGCCCTCGTCGCGGGCGGCACGCTGAATGCGGGCGATCCGGTCCAGGGCGGTATCCATGGCGTGGGCCATGGCGCGGTGGACGGTCAGGGGGTCGTCGCCGGTGACATGGATGGGGGTGTGGCCGTAGCCGCGCAGCAGATCGTCGAGTTCGGACTCGGGCAGCCGGGCCAGCACCGTCGGGTTGGCGATCTTGTAGCCGTTGAGGTGCAGGATCGGCAGTACGGCACCGTCGTTCACCGGGTCGAGGAATTTGTTGGAGTGCCAGGAGGCGGCGAGCGGTCCTGTCTCGGCCTCCCCGTCGCCGATCACGCAGGCGACCAGCAGATCCGGATTGTCGAATGCGGCGCCGTACGCGTGGGAGAGCGCGTAGCCGAGTTCGCCGCCCTCGTGGATGGAGCCGGGGGTCTCCGGGGCGACATGGCTGGGCACGCCCCCGGGGAAGGAGAACTGCCGGAACAGCCGTTCCATGCCTGCCGCGTCGCGGCTCACGTCCGGGTAGGTCTGGCTGTAGCTGCCCTCCAGCCAGGCGTTGGCGAGGACGGCCGGGCCGCCGTGTCCGGGGCCCCAGATGCACAGGGCGTCCTGGCCACGGGAGCTGATCACCCGGTTGAGGTGGGTGTGGACGAGGTTGAGGCCGGGTGAGGTGCCCCAGTGTCCGAGGAGCCGCGGCTTGACGTGTTCGGGCCGCAGCTCCTCGGTGAGGAGTGGGTTGGCCATCAAGTAGATCTGCCCGACGGCGAGATAGTTGGCGGCACGCCAGTGGGCGTCCAGGGTGCGGAGTTCCTCGTCGGTGATGGCGGTGCTGTCGGCGCTGGCGGTGTCGGCGGTGTCGGCGGTGTCGGCGGTGTCGGCGGTGGGTGGCATGGTGGATTCCTCCCGGGTTCGCGGTGGACGTGGCGGTTCGCGCTTCCTCCTCCTACCGTCCGCGCGGCCGCCGCGCCGTGAACAGGGCCGGGCGGCGGCCGGGCATGGGGCCGATCAGCCCCTCGCTCACGGCTCAGAGCGCCCGCAGTCCGTGCTCCCGGAACTGTTCGCGGACCCGGTCGATCAGGTCCGGTCCGGGTACGGGGTTGTCGCGCAGCGGGAAGGGGATGCCGAGGGCGTCGTACTTGGCGGCGCCGAGCTTGTGGAACGGCAGGACATCCACCCGGTCGACGTTGCCCAGCCCCGCGAGGAAGGCGCCGAGCCCGTCGATAGCGGCCGGGTCGTCGGTCCAGCCGGGGACCAGGACGTAGCGGATCCACACCGGTACGGAGAGCCGGTCCAGGCGGTTGGCGAAGGAGAGCGTGGGGGCGAGCGCGCCGCCGGTCAGCCGGCGGTAGGCGGCGATGTCGAAGGACTTGATGTCGAGGAGTACCAGGTCGGTGTCCGCGAGGAGTTCATCGGTGGCGCGGGAGCCGAGAGCGCCGGAGGTGTCCAGCGCGGTGTGCAGTCCGGCCTCCTTGCAGCGGCGCAGGATCGCGCCGGTGAAGGCGGGCTGGAGCAGCGGTTCACCGCCGGTGATCGTCACGCCTCCCCCGGCGGTGGTGATGAAGGGGCGGTACGTGTCGATCTCCGCCATCACCTCGTCGACGGTGGCCTCCCGTCCGTCCCGCAGATGCCAGGTGTCGGGGTTGGCGCAGTACAGGCAGCGCAGCGGGCAGCCGTTGACGAAGAGGACGAAACGGGTCCCGGGTCCGTCCACGCCGGTGGACAGGTCCCAGGAGTGGATACGGCCGGTGGTCGTGGTCGTGGTCGTCATCGTGCGCCGTGGAAGGTGCGGCTGATCACGTCGAGCTGCTGCTCACGCGTGAGGCGGACGAAATTGACGGCGTATCCGGAGACCCGGATGGTCAGGTCCGGATAGTTCTCCGGGTGCTCCATCGCGTCTTCCAGGGTCGCCCGGTCCAGGACGTTGACGTTCATGTGGAAGCCGCCGGACGCGGTGTACGCGTCGAGGATGCCGACCAGGTGACCGGCTCGCTCGGCGGGGTCGTGACCCAGCCCTTCCGGGGTGATGGTGGTGGTCAGCGAGATGCCGTCGCGTGCCTGCTCGTAGGGGAGCTTGGCGACCGAGAGCGCGGAGGCGGCGACGCCGTGGCGGTCGCGGCCGTTCATCGGATTGGCGCCGGGGGCGAAGGGCGCTCCGGCGCGGCGGCCGTCGGGGGTGTTGCCGGTGTGCTTGCCGTAGACGACGTTGGAGGTGATGGTCAGCACGGACTGGGTGTGTTCGGCGTCGCGGTAGGCGGGGGTACTGCGCACCTTGGCCATGAAGGACGTCACGAGACCGGTGGCGATGGAGTCCGCACGGTCGTCGTGGTTGCCGTAGGCCGGGTAGTCGCCCTCGATCTTGTAGGCCACGGCCAGCCCAGTGGCGTCCCTGATCACCTTGACCCGGGCGTGCCGGACGGCGGACAGGCTGTCGGCGGCGACGGAGAGTCCGGCGATGCCACAGGCCATGAACCGGTGTACGGGGTGGTCGTGCAGGGCCATCTCGACGCGCTCGTAGGCATACTTGTCGTGCATGAAGTGGATGACGTTGAGGGTGTTGACGTAGGTGGCCGCCAACCAGTCCAGGGTGCGGTCGTAGGCCGCCGACAGCTCCTCGTACTCCAGGTACTCGCAGGTCAGCGGCTCCATGGCCGGGGCTATCTGTTCGCCGCTCAGCTCGTCCCGGCCGCCGTTGATGGCGTAGAGGAGGGCCTTGGCGAGGTTCACGCGGGCACCGAAGAACTGCATCTGCTTCCCGACCGCCATCGCCGAGACACAGCAGGCGATCGCGGTGTCGTCACCGGTGCACGGGCGCATCAGCTCGTCGGATTCGTACTGGACGGCGCTGGTGTCGACGGAAACCTGGGCGCAGAACCGCTTGAAGCCGGCCGGCAGGCGTGGCGACCACAGCACGGTCAGGTTCGGCTCGGGGGCCGGGCCGAGGTTGTAGAGCGTCTGCAGAAAGCGGAAGGAGGTACGGGTGACCAGGGTCCTGCCGTCCTCGCCGATGCCTCCGATGGTTTCGGTGACCCAGGTCGGGTCGCCGGAGAACAGTGCGTCGTACTCGGGGGTGCGCAGGAACCGTACGATCCGCAGCTTGATCACGAAGTCGTCGATCAGCTCCTGGGCCCGGGTCTCGTCGATCAGGCCCTCGGTCAGATCGCGCTGGAGATAGACGTCGAGGAAGGTCGAGGTGCGGCCGAGCGACATGGCGGCGCCGTTCTGTTCCTTCACCGCGGCGAGGTAGCCGAGGTAGAGCCACTGCACGGCCTCGTGGGCGGTGACGGCGGGCCGCGAGACGTCGCAGCCGTAGGTGGCCGCCATCTCGGTCAGCTCGCCCAGTGCCCGGATCTGCTCTGCCAGCTCCTCCCGGTCGCGGATGACGTCCGACGTGGAGGGGCGGGCGTCCAGCAGGGCGCGTTCGGCGCGCTTGGCCTCGGTGAGGCGGGCGGTGCCGTACAGCGTCACGCGCCGGTAGTCGCCGATGATCCGGCCGCGTCCGTAGGCGTCGGGCAGTCCGGTGATGATCCCGGCCTTGCGGGCGGCCCGCATCTCGGGGGTGTACGCGTCGAAGACCCCGGCGTTGTGTGTCTTGCGGTAGCTGCCGAAGACCTTCGTCACGAAGGGGTCGGGCTCGTAGCCGTATGCCCGCAGGCTGTTCTCGACCATCCGCAGTCCGCCGTTGGGCATGATCGCGCGCTTCAGCGGGGCGTCGGTCTGGAGTCCTGTGATCAGTTCCCGCTCGCGGTCGATGTACCCGGGCGCGTGTGAGGTGATCGTCGAAGGGGTCGCGGGGTCGACGTCGAGGATCCCGCGCCGCCGCTCTTCCGGGAACAGGGCGCTGACCTTGTGCCACACGGCGTGGGTGCGGTCCGTCGGGCCGGTCAGGAAGGCGGAGTCCCCTTCGTACGGGGTGTAGTTCGCCTGGATGAAGTCGCGCACGTCGACGCGGTCGCGCCAGCACGCGCCGTCCGCGAAGCCGTGCCACGCCTCTGATGCCTTCGCTTCCGTCGGGGCCACCGTCGTCATCACTGCCTCCGCAATCGTTCACGACGCCGTACGCGAGTGCCGCGGACGTCTCCGCTGACGATGCTTGTCGCCCGCCGGGGCACGGGACAGGGCCTGCGGGAGGCCGGTGGTGTGCCGTCCGGCCCCTCTTGCCGGGCGGCACGGGGGGCCGATGCGCCCCACTTCACAGGGCCATTCGGCCCCTGTTCGCCCTGTGGGCCCGAACGGCGGGAAAAGGGGGATGCGCGCCTGGTAGACAGAGCTCGCCGCCCTCGACGCGGCCATCGCTCCTACCTTCATCACCCCTTTGCCGGGAGGCTCCATGCTGTCCGCCGAATCCGCCGCCGTGGTGCGGGCCACGCTGCCCGCCGTGGCCGGATCCCTCGACGAGATCACCACCCGCTTCTACGGCGCCATGTTTCGCGACCGGCCGGAACTGCTCGACGGGATGTTCAACCGCGGCAACCAGGCCAGCGGAGCTCAGCGGCGTGCGCTGGCAGGCTCCATCGCGGGCTTCGCCACGGCGCTGCTGGACGAGCCCGACACCCGGCCCGACGCCCTGCTGGCCCGGATCGCACACAAGCACGCCGCCGTCGGCGTCACCGACGATCAGTACACCATCGTCCACAAGTATCTGTTCGGTGCGATAGCCGAGGTCCTCGGCGACGCGGTCACACCGGATGTGGCCGCCGCCTGGGACGAGGTGTACTGGCTGATGGCGGGCGCTCTGATCGCCCTGGAGTCGCGCCTCTCCCAGGAGGCCGGTGTGGAGCCCGGCCGGAGCTGGCGGCAGTGGACGGTGGTCGAGCGGCGCGACGAGACCCCGGACACGGCGTCCTTCCTGCTCCGTCCGGCAGACGACGCCGCTCCGGTGCCGCCGGCGCGGGCGGGCCAGTATGTGAGCGTACGGGTGAAGATGCCCGACGGAGTGCGCCAGCTGCGCCAGTACAGCCTGTCCTCGGCTCCGGGCGCGGACCTGCGGCGAATCACTGTCAAGCGGGTCGGCGGGCTGGCCGGGGCGCCGGACGGCGAAGTGTCCTCTCTGCTGCACGAGCGGGTCCGCGCCGGGGACGAGCTGACGCTCTCCGCGCCCTTCGGCGACATCGTCCTCGACGACCCCGCCGATGCCGTCGCCCCGCTCGTCCTCGTCTCCGCGGGCATCGGCTGCACCCCCATGGCGGGCATGCTGAGCCACCTCGCCGCCGTGGGCTCCGCCCGCCCCGTCCTGGTACTGCACGCGGACCGCTCCCCCGCCGAGCACGCCCTGGCCGCCGAGACCCGTGAACTGGTGGCCGGACTTCCCGGGGCCCGCGCCGTCTTCTGGTACGAGAAGCCGGGCGAGGTGGACGAGTCCGCCGACCGCACGGGTCTGATGGACCTCGACGGCATCGAGCTGTCCGAGGACGCCACGGTCTATCTGTGCGGGCCGCTGCCGTTTATGCGGGCCGTGCGCGAACAGCTGCTGAAGGCCGGGATCCCGGCGCGGAACATCCAGTACGAGGTCTTCGGCCCCGATCTGTGGCTGCCGGGCACGGCGGACTGAGCCCCGTCCCTACCCGTCTCCACTCGTACATCCCGAGAAAGAATCCGCGATGACCGGCGACGACAACACCGAGAGCCAGGCCACCTCCGCGGTACGGCTGCGCACCGAGGGCGAGGTGGACGAGGAGACTCTGGCCTACGCCCGCAAGAAGATCGACGCCATCACGGCCAGGCCTGGCCCGCTCGCCCTCACCGGAGAGGTAAGGATCGCGAAGGCCGCCGCCCACCACTCGGCCCGCCCCTGGACGGCCACGGCCGACCTGCGGGTCGGCGGGCACACCGTGGTCGTAGTCGCCGAGGAGGCCACCGGCCGCGAGGTCGTGGACCAGCTCCAGGACCGGCTGCGCCGGCAGACCGACAAGGCCGCTCACGCTCGGGCCGAGGGCCGCAGGGCGGCGGCCCCGCCGTGGCGGGGCGGCGACACAGCGGACGGGCACGTGGCCTGAGCCTGCGCTGCGCATGGCCCGGTCGGCGGGGTTGACCCGCCGGCCGGGCCGCTGCCGTCTCCGTGCACGACGGACTGCGGATTGCGGACTGCCGGAATGACCTGTCAGGCAGCGCGCTCCATGCACACCAACCCGTCCCGCGCCTCCCACGGCTCGACCACGGCGAACCCCATCCGCTGGTACACCGCGACGGCGTCCGTCCGCCAATGCCACACCGACAGCCGGACGGTGCGGGCACCGTTCTCCCCGGCATGCTTCAGGGCGGCGCGGAGCAGCGCGGTTGCGACTCCCCGTCCACGCATCGCCGGATCCACCCACAGCCGTTTGATCTCCGCCCGGCCTTCGGCCGGGATCACGACCACACAGCCGATCAGCTCGTCGCCGCTCGACGCCACCAGAACGGCCGCGTCGGCGAACGCGGTCCGTGGGTCCAGGATCTCGGCCCGATACCGCTCCGGCAGCCCGGCCGCGTCAGCGACGGCCGCACCCTTCTCTGCCTCGGTGCGCAGGTGATAGGCGGTCAGCAGCTCGGCGAGCCCCTCCCTGCCGGACGAGTCCAAAGCCGGCCAGCGGGCGATGAGTGTCTCGCGTCGGTCAGTCACGGCGGTCAGCATGCCACGCCCTTCTCAGCGGGGTCGCGCGGCCGGGACGCGGTGATTGACCAAGCGGTCCTGAAAGCCGTCGGCCTCACGGCCCGAAGGCCGAGGACAGGACTCCTCGGGCGACCGTTCGCCCAAAGACAGCGGCGGGCGACCGGGGAAACCCTGCTCGCCCGCCACCATCCGTGCGGCCGAGGTGCGGCCCTCAGTCGTGCGGGACCACCGCGACTGGCGCCTGCGCGTGATGCAGCACCGCGTGGGTCACCGGGCCGATGCGCGTACCGACCGGCGAGCGGCGGGTCCGGCGGCCGACCACCACCAGCGACGCGTCGTAGGAGGCGTCCACCAGGTGGGGGCCGGCCCGCCGATCACCGTCTGCCCGTTCACTTCCACGCCGGGGAACTTCTCCTGCCACGGTGCGAGCACATCGGCCAGCCGCTGCCGCTCCTCTTCGACCAGTTCGGCGGTGAACCCCGTGCCGATCGCGCCGCCATGGACGTAGTACGGCGGGAGGCTCCAGCCGTGGACGACGCGGAGGGCCGTAGCGCGCAAGGCGGCGGCGTCGAAGGCGAACTCGATCAGCGCGTCGGACGGTTCCGCCAGGTCGAGCCCGAGCACAACATCGCGGTACGGCGTCGTGGCGGACTTCGCCCCGATGGGGTCCGGCCGGTGCTCGTCCTGGGCGCGCTCCTCCGCCCGTACGAGCACGATGGGCCGCTCGGTGCGGGCCGCGACCGCGAGCGCCGCGGAGCCGGCCAGGAACCCGCCGACTCCGCTCAGGCCGCGTGACCCGAGCACCAGCGGCTCGGCCTCGCGTGCCTCGGCGAGAAGGGCCGGTACGGGCTCTTCCGCAAGCCGGTCGACGACGGTCCGCAGCCCCGGGTAACGGCGTGTCAGCTTCGCCTCGGTCTCGCCCAGCGTGCTCTCGGCCCACTGCCGCTGCGACTCCGGCCCGGAGGGGGGCAGGTAAGTCCCTGCCAGGGGGGCGTAGACAGGCAGCTGTACGGCCGTGGACGAGCGCGGTCGCACCGCCGACACGGCGAGTCTGCGGCCTCTGCTGCGCCCCGCCTCCATCGCCGTGGTCGGGGCGGGCACCAAGCCCGGCTCGGTGGGGCGGGCAGTCCTCAGAAACATCCGGCGCGCCGGGTTCAGCGGCCCGTTGTTCGCGGTGAACCCGCACGCCGAAGCCGTGGACCACACCCCGTGTTTCCCGTCCGTGTCCTCCCTGCCTCAGCCGCCCGAGCTGGCTGTACTGGCGGTTCCCGCACGGGGCGTGCCGGAAGTGGCCGAGCAGTGCGGCAAGAGCGGGGTACGGGCGCTGGTCGTGCTGACGTCCGGGCTCGACGCCAGGCAGGCGGCGGAGCTGCTGGCCACCGTGCGCCGTTACGGGATGCGGCTGGTCGGCCCGAACTGTCTGGGCATCGCCAACACCGAGGAGGCCGTACGGCTCGACGCGACGTTCGCCGCGCACCGGCCTCTGCCCGGCACCGCCGGGGTGGCCGTGCAGTCCGGCGGCGTCGGCATAGCGCTGCTCGGCGGGCTGACGCGGCTGGGCATCGGGATGTCCAGTTTCGTCTCGCTGGGCGACAAGTACGACGTCAGCGGCAATGACCTGCTCCAGTGGTGGGAGGCGGACGGCACCACCGACCTGGCGCTGCTGCACCTGGAGTCCTTCGGCAATCCGCGCGCCTTCTCCCGCACGGCCCGCCGGGTCGCACGGCGGATGCCGGTCCTGACCGTGGACGCGGGCCGGTCCGACGCCGGGCGGCGGGCCGCCGCCTCCCACACCGCCGCGGCGGCCACGCCGACCATGACCCGGCAGGCCCTGTTCACCCAGGCCGGCGTCATCGCCACCCGCACCATCGGCGAACTCCTCGACACCGCAGCGCTGTTGCACTCCCAGCCGCTGCCGCCCGGCTCGCGGGTGGCCGTGGTGTCGAACGCGGGCGGGGCGGGTGTGCTGGCCGCCGACGCCTGCGCCGAGGCGGGCCTGACCGTACCGGAGCTGCCCTCCGAACTGATCACGGAACTCCTCGAACTGCTTCCCGCCGGAGCGAGCGCCGCCAACCCCGTCGACGCCACCGCCGCCGCCGCGGGAGGCGAGGCGCTGCGCGCCTATGTGGACCGGCTGGCCGTCCACGGTGCCGTGGACGCGGTGCTGGTGGCGCTGGTGCCCACCGCGCTGAGCGCGGCGACCGGCGACGACCCCCTGCGGGCGCTGACCGGCCCGGGGGTCGGGCAGCGCCGGCGCCCGGTCGTGGCGGTCCTGCTGGACCAGGCAGAGTCGGTGCGGCTGCTGCGCTCCGGTACGGGGGCCCTGCCCGCCTACGCAGACCCGCAGGCCGCCGCCCGTGCCCTGGCACATGCGGCGGAGCGCAGCCGCTGGCTCGCCAGGCCGCCCGGCACCATCCCCGAGCTGCCCGATGTCTCCACCGCCGAGGCCCGCGCCCTGGTGGACGGCTTCCTCGCCGAACACCCCGAGGGCGGCTGGCTCGACCCGCGCACCTGCGCCGAGCTGTTCGACCACTACGGCATCCCGCAGCTGCCCTGGGCCTGGGCCGAGGACGAGCAGGCCGCGGTGGACGCCGCCGCCCGCCTCGCCGGACCGGACGGGCGCGTCGTGCTCAAGGCGTACTGGCCCGGCCTGCTGCACAAGACCGACCAGGGCGCGGTGCTACTCGACCTCGACGGCCAGGAGCAGGTACGGGCCGCCCACCGCGATCTCGTCGACCGCTTCGGCGAGGTGATGACGGGTGTGCTCGTGCAGCCGATGGCCGGACGCGGCACCGAACTGGTCGCCGGAGTCGTCCAGGACGAGGTGTTCGGCCCGCTGGTGCTGTTCGGCCTCGGCGGCACCGCCACCGAACTGCTCGCCGACCACGCGGCCCGGCTCGCCCCGCTCACCGACCGCGATGTCCACGACCTGATCACCGCCCCGCGCTGTGCCCCGCTGCTGTTCGGCTACCGCGGCGGCGGTCCCGTCGACCTGGAAGGCCTGGAGCAGCTGCTGCTGCGGCTGTCGCGGCTGGCCTGCGACGTGCCGCAGCTCGCCGAGGCCGACCTCAACCCGGTCGTGGCCCGCCCGGACGCCATCACCGCCCTCGATGTCCGCATCCGTGTACTACCCCGTAACGCCCGCGACCCGTACCTGCGCCGACTGCGCTGAGCAGACGAGCCGAGCTGAAGAGGAGAGAACGATGAAGCACCGTCGCATCGGCACAGTCATGACGACCGGTGTCGTCCGGGCAGCCCCCGGAACGCCGTTCAAGGAGGTCGCGGCACTGCTCGCGGGGCACCGCATCAGCGGACTGCCCGTGGTGGACGGCAACGAGAAAGTCTTGGGGGTGATCTCCGAGACCGACCTGATGCTCCGGCAGGCACGTCAGGAGGAGTTCGGATCCAAACCGCGCAGGTGGCGGCTGCGGCTGACCCGGGCCGCTCGCAGGATGGACGCCAAGGCCCGTGCCCGTACCGCGGAACAGCTCATGAGCAGCCCGCCGATCACCATCCACGCCACCAACTCCATCGCCCGCGCCGCCCGCACCATGGCGGAACACCGCGTCGAGCGGCTGCCGGTGGTGGACGAGATGGACCGGCTTGTGGGCATCGTCACCCGGCGCGATCTGCTCCAGGTCTTCCTGCGCCCGGACAGCGAGATCCGCACCGCGATCATCGACGAGGTGCTGGTCCGGTCCCTGTGGCTGCCCCCGCAGTCGATCGAGGTGACGGTCGCCGATGGCGTGGTCACGCTGGAAGGCAGCCTGGAACGGAGCAGCGAAGTCGGCATCGCGGTACGGATGAGCGGCCAGGTGGACGGCGTGGTGGCCGTCGTGGACCGCCTCGGTCACCACTACGACGACTCGCATCTGCGGGCGGCCGAACCGGGCGTCCGCGGCATCGGCGAGGAATGGCTCCGCAGGCTCTGAGGCCCACCGGGACCGGTCAGACGGCGGTCCGAGATCCTGCTTCGCTGCCCGCCCGCACCAGAGTGCGGCCCGTACGGGAGGACCCGTCGGCGGCTGTCCAGCGCACGGCGGCGAGAACGCGTCGGCCCTCGGTGTAGGAGGTTTCCGGAGCGGCCTCGGCCAGTACGGCGACGGTGCGGTACCGGCCCCGGGCCTGCCGCAGCGCGGCATTCTCAGCGGCCCACGCGGCCGCGACGCCGACCGCCGGTGCGGCGGTGGCCAGCAGCACACCGGTCGCGAGTACCGCCCAGCCCTCGGCAATGTCGGAGCGGCGCCGCAGCGGATTGTCCCGCAGGCGCCAGTGTCTGACCTTGGTACCCATCGCGACCCCGCCTTCGGATAAGGAGACGATGCCAGGCAGGGCATGTGCGCGCTGAGGGCCGAGCAGGTCCTCGTCGGGGGACGACCGGCCCTGGTCGCGGGCCACCTGGGGCCATTCGGCCCTGGCGCGATGTCCCCGAAGCGTTCACGATCGATGGCAGGGCAGCACAGACGACAGATGTTCACGCGTAGCACGCGTAGCACGCGTAGCACTCATAGGACGAAGGACCGAAGACGACATGACGACCGAGACGCGGGAATTCTCCTCACAGAACCCCATCCGGGTGTTTCTTCTGGACGACCACGAGGTGGTCCGGCGCGGAGTGCACGATCTGCTCGACGCCGAACCCGACATCGAGGTCATCGGCGAGGCGGGCACGACGGCCCAGGCTCTCGTCCGCGGTCCGGCATTGCGGCCCGATGTCGCCGTCCTGGACGTGCGCCTGCCGGACGGGGACGGAATCACGGTCTGCCGCGAGCTGCGCTCCCGTATGCCGGCGCTGGCCTGTCTGATGCTGACCTCGTTCGATGACGACGACGCTCTGCTCGACGCGATCATGGCGGGCGCCGCCGGCTACGTCCTGAAGCAGATCAAGGGCTCCGACCTGGTCGCCGCCGTCCGTACGGTGGCCTCCGGACAGTCGATGCTCGACCCCGCCACCACCGCCCGGCTGATGAACAGTCTGCGCGGCGGCGGCCCCGAGGCCGCGCCCGCGAACCCGCAGGACGAAGCGCTGGCCGGGCTGTCCCCGCGCGAGCGGGAGATCCTCGTACTGATCGGCGAGGGCATGACGAACCGCCAGATCGGCAAGCAGCTGTTCCTGTCCGAGAAGACGGTCAAGAACCACATCTCCCGGCTGCTCGCGAAGCTCGGCGTCGAACGCCGCATCCAGGCCGCCGTGCTGGCCACGGAGCACCGCCCCCACTGACATGCGGCGCTCCGCCAACAGCTCGACTGCACTCAAAACCACGGTCGCGCCGCCGGTCACGCCCGCCCCGAGTCGGTGATCCTCACCTTCTGCCGCTCAGTCGTGGGGGACGACGGCGACGGGGGCGGTGGCGTGGTGCAGCACCGCGTGGGCGACCGGCCCGATATGGGCGCCCAGAGCCGCGCGGCGGACGCGGCGGCCGATCACCACCAGGGACGCCTCACGTGAGGCGTCCACCAGCTGCACTGCGGGCTTCCCTGGCCAGGACGCCTCCACGACCTCGACGTCCGGGAACTTCTGCCGCCAAGGGCTCATCACCTCGGTGAGCGCCTCCGCCTGGCCTACGGCGAGCTCGGCGTTCAGTTCGGGGTCGGCCGGGAGCCCGTACGCGATGTAGGGCGGCAGGCTCCAGCCGTGCACGACATACAGGGCCGCGCCCCGGCGGAGCGCCGCGTCGAAGGCGAACTCGATCACCGCGGCGTCGGGGCTGCGCAGGTCGAGACCCAGCACGACAGGCCCGTACGGCATCGCGGCGGAGCCCTTTCCCGCCTGGCGGGCCGCCGGCGCCTCCGGACCCGAACCGGCCGCGCGGACGAGGACAACCGGCCGCGCGGCACGGGCTATCGTCGTCATTCCGACGGATCCGACCAGGAACCCGCCGACACTGCTCAGTCCCCGGGAACCCAGGACCAGCAGCTCGGCGTCCCGGGCCACGGTCGGCAGCACGGCCCCGGGCCTGCCGGCAATCTGCTCCACCGAGATCTTTACATCGGGGTGACGCAGCCGGAGCGTCTGGACCGCCTCGCGGGGAACCCGCTCGGCCCAGTGCCGCTCGGTGTCCCTTTCCAGGAGAGACGCCGGAAGATTCGGGTCCTCCTCCCATACGTTGACCAGCTTCAACGGCAAACCGCGCAACCGCGCTTCAGCTGCCGCCCATTCAGCGGCGGCCAGACTTTCGAGCGAGCCGTCGAGACCCACAGTGACGGTTCGGGACATGGTGCGTACCTCCTGGGAAGGGGCATACGACAAGTGCTTCCACCTCCAGGGTGGTGAACTGGGCGGACGGGATCGAGGGGCCGTAGGGCCCTGATCCGGGCCGACCGGCCCATACCTGTACGGGGCGGTCAATGCCGAGCCACCGCTGCCGGTCCGCGGAACGGAACTGCGAGACAGGCACACCCTTGCTCTTCCGTTCGCATCACGCCCCCGATGCCAGGTCTACGACGCCCCGATCAGGGGCCCCTCAGGGTCATCGTGTCGGCGGCCTCGGGGTGGCGGCGCACCGCTCGGTACGGCAACGGGGATGGCCGGTTATCGTGCACCGCCGCTTCCGTAGGGTCCGTACAGATCGAGCAGCCGGGTCCTGGCCGCTTGCAGCCGGTGGGCAAGTACCTGCCCCACCCATTGGGCGACCGTCACACCCAGTGCGGGATCGGCCTGGCACATCGCCCGCACCTCGGTGGCATCGAACTCGTAGGCGCTCACCGGGCTCACTGCCTCCGCCCCCAGCTGCCAGGTGTGTGGCGGGAACAGCCAGGACCAGCCAAGGAGTTCGTTGTGCCCCAGCATCTCGATGACGGCCGCCCGGCGGCCCGGCACGTGCAGGTCGAGGGCGACCGTGCCGGTCCGGATGATCCAGAACCGGTCCGCACGCCGACCCTCCTCAAAGACGCGGGTCCCCTGCGGGAACGCCACCTCCCGGGCAATGGACATCAGTCGTTCTCGGTGATCGGCGGGCAGCGCCCGGAGCATGATCGCTGTGGTCGAAGTGTTCATAACTCTGTCCTCTTGACCTTGTCAATGGGCTCGGCGCACGCGGTCCGATCACCAGCGCGCGACGACGGATACGCCGCGCGTTCTTCGGGTTGGAGCCGGCGGGGGACAGCCGGTCCTCGACCGTGACAATGAGTCGGGGGCATTCCAGCCCGCCCGGTCGAGCACGGCGCCTCTGTGGCGTGATGTTTTCCATGTCTCCCCCGAAACGGGAGTACGGATCCACTACGACCAACGTGACCACACACCGCTTCCCCGGGCCATGGGCCACCCGGCCCTGAAGCAGGGTCCCAAAGCCCGTGCTACAGCAGGCTGCTCCAGTACGGCCAGAACCTGGTGAGCACCAGCAGCGCGATCACCGCGTACCAGCCGATGAACCCGGTGAGAGCCATCGCCACTCCGGTCCGGCGGCTCGCGCCCACCCCGGCGGCAGGCCGGAGCGTGTGGTCCGGCGCGAGGGCGGGTCCTCGGGTCATGCGGCACGCCGTGAGGTACGCCCCCCAGGCGTCGTCGTCACAGGCATGGACCGTCGGCGGTACACCAGATACGGGCGGGTGAGGTAGCCGATCGGCGCGCTCCAGACATGCACCAGGCGGGTGAACGGCCAGGCCGCGAAGAGCAGGCACGCGGTCAGGGCGTGCAGCTGGAACAGCAGCGGGGCGCCCGCGATCGCTTCGGGCTGGGGCTGGAGTGTGAACAGGCCGCGGAACCAGACGGAGACGGTGGACCGGTAGGCGTAGCCGCCGCCCGCCACGTTGTGGACCGTGGTCGCGGCGATCCCGAGTACGACGGCGGCGGACAGCAGCGGGAACAGCAGCTTGTCGCTGCGGTCGGTGGTCAGGCGGATCCGGCGGGTCAGCAGGCGCCGGGCGCACAGCATGCCGAGCCCGGCGACCATGGCCAGGCCCGCCACGGAGCCCGTCCAGATGGCCATGGTGTGGTACGCGTGCTCGCTGATGCCGATGGCCTCGGTCCAGGAGGCGGGGATCGCCAGCCCCACCACATGTCCCGCGATCACGGCGAAGGCGCCGAGGTGGAACAGCGGGCTGCCCCAGCGCAGCCAGCGGTGTTCCAGCAGCTGGCTGGTGCGCGATGTCCAGCCGAACTGGTCGTGCCGGTAGCGCCAGATGTGCCCGACGGTGAACACGGCGAGGCAGATGTACGGGACGGCGACCCAGAGGAGCAGGTCACTGCCGCTCGCGGCGGCGAAAGAAGCGGGGTCTGCGGCGGCGCTCATCGGGGGCCTTCCGGGGTGGCCGCGGGAACGGACAGCGGCGGTACGAGGGTGGGGGCCGCCTGCTCGGGCGGTACGAAGGTGCCGGGCGGGGCGAACAGCCCGCCCGCGTACGGGTCGAGGCCGACGTCCTCGGCGGGCGGGCCCTCCGCCACGAGCTGGGACACCGCCTCCCGGTCCGCGTCGGTGAGCGGCGGCAGGAGGGTGAGCAGCGCCGCCAGCAGATGCCGGTAGGGCGAGTCGGTGTCGGTCAGCGCGTGCTGGATCAGTTCCAGTCCGCGCCGGTGCTGCCGCAGCGGCATCTCTCCCGTGCCCGGCCCGTTGAGTGCGGCGAACTCCAGCACGACGGGGAGATGGTCGGGGAGTTCACCGCCACCGCTCTCCCAGCCCAGGGCGCGGAAGCGCTGCGCCAGCGTGAGCAGGGCCATGCCCCGGCGGCGGGTGTCGCCGTGCAGGTAGTAGGTGAGGTAGAGGCTGCTCTTGCGGCGCAGGTCGAAGACCTCGACGTAGTGGCGTTCCAGCGCCTCCGGCTCCTGCGCCGAGAACCATGCCGTGAACACGGCCACCTGCTCGGCGGCGGGCGACGGCGGCAGTGCTCCGACGGTCGCCGCCAACGCCGGGCGGGCCGACGTCAGTTCATCGTCCGGGTACTGAAGGAGCAGGGACAGCAGCCGCAGCAGCAGCGCCCGGTCCCGGGTCTCTTCCGGGGTGAAGGACGCGGCGCGGCGGGCGGCGGGGCGGATGCGGGTGCGGGTGCGGGTGCGGGTGCGCAGCGGGATCATGCGTGGCCTCCGGCCGGGGCGTCGTCGGGAGTGGTGGTGCGGCGGCGCAGCATGGGGATGCCGAGCATCACCCGTCGGCCGTCGCCTCCGGGCGCGGGGTCGCCCGAGGTTTCCACGGGGCAGCGGTCCTCGACGGCGGAGAGCGCTGCCGCGTCCTCCTTGTGGGCGGCGGGAACGACGTACCGGTCCTTGTACTTGGCGATGGCGAGCAGCCGGTGCATGTCCTGCGCGTCCCGCGCCGTGAGGCCGACGGCCTTCAGTACGGCCTCGTCACCTTCCTCACCGAGGGTGCGTTGGCGCATATAGGAGCGGAGGGCGGTGAGTTTCATCAGCACGCCCGCCACCACGTCGGTGTCTCCGGCGGCGAAGAGGCTGGCCAGATAGTCCAGCGGAATGCGCAGGCGGGTGACGGCGGCGAAGACGTGGTCGGGGTTCTCCGCGTTACCGCCCGCCTCGCCGACCGCGTCCAGGACCGGGGACAGCGGCGGGACGTACCAGACCATCGGCAGGGTGCGGTACTCCGGGTGCAGCGGCAGCGCCACCTTGTACCGGGAGACGAGGTCGTACACCGGGGAGCGGCGGGCCGCGTCCAGCCAGTCCTCGGGGATGCCGGCGGCACGGGCGGCGGCGATCACCTCGGGGTCGGTCGGGTCGAGGAAGACGCCGCGCTGCGCGTCGAGCAGGTCCTTCTCGTCCGGGGTGGCCGCGGCTTCGCCGACGCGGTCGGCGTCGTACAGCAGCAGTCCGAGGTAGCGCAGGCGCCCCACACAGGTCTCGGAGCAGACGGTGGGCTGCCCCGCCTCGATGCGCGGGAAGCAGAAGGTGCACTTCTCGGCCTTGCCGGTGACGTGGTTGACGTACACCTTCTTGTACGGGCATGCGGTGACGCACATCCGCCAGCCACGGCAGCGGTCCTGGTCGACGAGGACGATGCCGTCCTCGACCCGCTTGTACATGGCGCCGGACGGGCAGGCGGACACGCAGGCCGGGTTGAGGCAGTGCTCACACAGGCGCGGCAGATGGAACAGGAAGGTCTGCTCGAACTCGAACTTCACCTTCTGCGCCCATTCCCCGGTCAGGTTGGGGTCGCCGCCCGCGTTCTCGGGCGCGCCGCCGAGGCCGTCCTCCCAGTTGGCGCCCCAGGTGATGGCGGTGGGTTTGCCGGTGAGCACCGAGCGGGGGCGGGCGACGGGGATGTCCTGCCCGGCCGGGGCGCTGACCAGGGTGTCGTAGTCGTAGGTGACGGGCTCGTAGTAGTCCTCGATGGTCGGCAGGTCCGGGTTGGAGAACAGTGACATCAGCCGTTTGATCCGGCCGCCGGAGCGCAGCACCAGCCGGCCGCGCTTGTCGAGCATCCAGCCGCCCTTCCAGTGCTCCTGGTCCTCGTAGCGGCGGGGATAGCCGATCCCCGGCTTGGTCTCGACGTTGTTGAACCAGGCGTACTCGACACCGGGACGGTTGCTCCAGGTCTGCTTGCAGGTGACCGAACAGGTGTGACACCCGATGCACTTGTCGAGGTTCATCACCATCGCGATCTGCGCCATGACGCGCATATCAGTACTCCACATCCTGGCTGCGGCGGCGGATGACGGTGACTTCGTCGCGCTGATTGCCGGTGGGCCCGTAGTAGTTGAAGGCATACGTGAACTGGGCGTAGCCGCCCGCGAGATGGGTGGGCTTGAGCAGCAGCCGGGTCAGGGAGTTGTGGATGCCGCCGCGCTTGCCGCTGACCTCGGTCTTCGGCACATTCACGTTGCGGTCCTGGGCGTGGTACATGTACACGGTGCCTTCGGGCATCCGATGGGTGACCACCGCGCGGGCGGCGACGACACCGTTGCGGTTGTACGCCTCGATCCACTCGTTGTCCTTCACGCCGATCTTCTCGGCGTCGGCGGTGGACATCCAGATCACCGGGCCGCCGCGGGACAGGTCGAGCATGTACTTGTTGTCCTGGTAGTTCGAGTGGATGGACCACTTCGAGTGCGGGGTCAGATAGCGGACGGTGACCTCCGCCCGGCCGTTCTCGCGCAGGTGCTCGTCACCGTAGTGCCGAGGTGTGTTCAGCGGCGGCCGGAACACCGGCAGCTGCTCGCCGAGCTCGGTCATCCAGTCGTGGTCGACGAAGAAGTGCTGCCGTCCGGTGAGCGTGTGCCAGGGCTTCTTGTGCTCGGTGTTGATGACGAACGGGGAGTAGCGGCGGCCTCCGGTCTCGCTGCCCGACCACTCGTACGACGTGATGACGGCGCGCGGCTGGGTGCGGGTGTCGTCGAAGGTGATCCGCTCGGCCTCCCGCTCGGACGCCAGCTCCACCAGGCCCTTGCTGCCGGTGCGCTTCTCCAGCTCCCGGAATCCCTCCGTCGCCAGCCGGCCGTTGGTGGTGCCCGACAGGGCGAGGATGGCCTCGCACATGTCGGACGCGGTCGCCAGCGAGGGCCGCCCGGCGGCCACCCCGTCGCGTACGGTGCCGCAGCGGCGCCGCAGTTCCTCGATCTCCTGATTCGGGTGGACGGTGACGCCCTTGGTGGTGGTGCCCAGGGTGTCCAGCAGCGGGCCGATCGCGCGGATCTTCTGCGCGACGGCGGCATAGTCCCGCTCGATGGTGACGAGCTTGGGCATGGTGCGGCCGGGCACCGGTTCACACTCACCCGCCTTCCAGTCCCGGACGACACCGCCGGGCTGCGCCAGCTCGTCGGGGGTGTCGTGCAGCAGCGGCACGGCGAGGACGTCGGTACGGGTCCCGAGGTGATCGGCGGCGAGTTCGCTGAACCGGTCGGCGATGCCCAGGAATGTGTCGTAGTCGGTGCGTGCCTGCCAGGGCGGGGCGATGGCCGGTGTGAAGGCGTGCACGAAGGGGTGCATGTCCGTGGAGGACAGGTCGTCCTTCTCGTACCAGGTGGCGGCCGGGAGTACGACGTCGGAGAGCAGCCCGGTGGAGGTCATCCGGAAGTCCATGGTGACCAGCAGGTCGAGCTTGCCCTCGGGCGCCTCGTCGTGCCACACCACCTCCTCGGGGCGCGCCTCGGGGGGTGTCTCCTCGGAGCGTACGGCGCTGTCGGCGCCGAGGAGATGCCGCAGGAAGTACTCGTTGCCCTTGCCGGAGGAGCCCAGCAGATTGGCCCGCCAGACGGTGAGGACACGCGGGAAGTTGGCCGGGTCGTCGGGGTCCTCGGCGGCGAACCGCAGCCGCCCGGACTTCAGCTCGTCGACGATGTGGTCGGCGACCGGCCGGTTCGCGGCGGCGGCCTCGTCGGTGAGGTCGAGCGGGTTGCGGTTGAACCCGGGGTGGCCTGGCGTCCAGCCCATGCGGATGGCCTGGGCGAGGCAGTCGGCGAACGCCTTCCCCTTGAACCGGCCCTCGCCGAGCGGTGAGGCCAGCTCTTCCGGGCCGAAGGCCTCGTACCGCCACTGGTCGGTGTTGAGATACCAGTAGGAGGTGCCGGCCATGTGGCGGGTGGGCCGCTGCCAGTCGAAGGCGAACGCCAGGTGCTGGAGTCCGGTGAGGGGCCGGACCTTCTCCTGGCCGACGTAGTGGGCCCAGCCGCCGCCGTTGACGCCCTGGCAGCCGGTCATGGTGGTCAGCGCCAGGAAGGCGCGGTAGATGGTGTCGGAGTGGAACCAGTGGTTGGTGCCCGCCCCCATCGCGATCATGGAACGGCCGTTGGTGCGCTCCGCGTTGCGCGCGAACTCGCGGGCGATACGGGCGGCCTGCTCCGCCGGGACGGAGGTGATCGTCTCCTGCCAGGCGGGGGTGTACGGCTCGGTGGCGTCGTCGTACGAGGACGGCCAGGAGCCGGGCAGACCCGGCCGCTCGACCCCGTACTGCGCGAGCATCAGATCGAAGACGGTGGTGACAAGCCGGCCGCCGATCCGGCGCACCGGGACGCCGCGCATCATCACCGAGCCGCCCTCGGTGGCGCCCTCGTCGAAGCGGGGCAGGGAGACCTCGACCAGGTCCTCGGCCCGCTCCAGCAGACTCAACTCAGGCTCTATATCACCGAGTTCGAGGTTCCAGCGGCCTCGCCCGGCTTCCCCCCACCGGAAGCCGAGCGAGCCGTTGGGGACCACCGGTTCACCGGTGGCCCGGTCCAGGAGGACGGTCTTGAACTCGGCGTGCTCACTGCTCTCGCCGAGGTCGGCGGCGGTCAGGAACCCGTCGGGTGCCATGTCACCGCCGTCCCGCTCGCGGAGCGTCACCAGGAACGGCGCGTCCGTGAACTTGCTCAGATAGTCCTGGAAGTACGGCACCTGCCGGTCGACCAGGAACTCGCGCAGGATGACGTGGCCCATGGCCATCGCCAGCGCCCCGTCGGTGCCCGGGTGCGGGGCCAGCCACTCGTCGGCGTGCTTGACGTTGTCGGCGTAGTCGGGGCTGACCGCGACGACCTTGGTGCCGTTGTAGCGGGTCTCGGTCAGGAAATGCGCGTCGGGTGTGCGGGTGACGGGGATATTGGAGCCCCACATGATCAGATAGCCCGCGTTCCACCAGTCGGCCGCCTCCGGTACGTCGGTCTGGTCGCCGAAGACCTGCGGCGAGGCGATCGGCAGATCGGCGTACCAGTCGTAGAACGACAGCAGGGTGCCGCCGATCAGCGACATGAACCGGGCACCGGAGGCGAACGACGCCATCGACATCGCTGGGATCGGCGAGAAGCCCGCCACCCGGTCGGGGCCGTACGTCTTGACGGTGTGCACATGGGCGGCGGCGACCAGTTCGTTCACTTCGTCCCAGTTGGCGCGCACCAGCCCGCCCTTGCCGCGGGCCCGCTTGTAGGCCCGTGCCTTCGCCGGGTCACCGGTGATCTCGGCCCACGCCGCGACCGGGTCGCCGAGCCGCTGCCGCGCCTCCCGCCACATCTTCAGCAGCACGCCCCGCACATAGGGGTAGCGGACCCGGCTGGGCGAGTAGGTGTACCAGGAGAACGACGCCCCGCGCGGGCAGCCGCGGGGCTCGTACTCAGGGCAGTCGGTGCCGATGGACGGGTAGTCGGTCGCCTGGTGCTCCCAGGTGATGATCCCGTCCTTCACGTACACCATCCAGGAGCACGAGCCGGTGCAGTTGACCCCGTGGGTGGAGCGCACCACCTTGTCGTGAGCCCAGCGGTCCCGGTAGAAGCTCTCCCACTTCGGGTCGCCCTCGCCGAACACCGCGCGGCCGTCGGCGGACACCTCGCGGCGGGTCAGCAGTCGGCGGGCGGCGAGCGGCCAACTGTGTTCGGCGCCGGGCCCCGAAGGCCGCGCAATGCTCTCGTTCTCCATGGCACGGAACGCTAGGCGCGGCCCTGACCTCCCGCCTTGGGCCGAACGGCCCTGCCGAGCCGGCCGCAGGGCCCTCACTCGCGCCTTGAACAGGGCCTTTCGGCAGACGTTGAGGGCCGGTCGGCGCAGGTGCCGACCGCGGGCAGCGTCGCATGCTGTCGGTGATCGAACCGGAGGTTTGACGACGGCACACCAGCCGGCTGCCGTTCACCGGCCGCCCCGTGCCCGAGCCGGTTGTGGCGGACATGGTCAAGGGCGCGCAGGACGAGGGCGGACACCTGTTTGTCCCGGCGTCGCAGGGACTCGCCGGCTGCTCTTCCTGACCGCCGCGGCCGAGCAACGCAACGCCGCCGACCAGGCGCGCACCGCGGAGAGCCGGGCGTGGGTCACTGCCCCGGGAGCGGGCCCCTACGGCATCCCGGCCTCCGCGCTGGGAGCACAGGACATGGCAGGGCGGATGCCGATGCGCGACTTCGCGTCCGGCCGGCAGCAGCCGACCGACACCAGCGCGGAGGCCGGACCGGAGGGATGATCCGGAGGCGGCGCGGGCCTCCTCGGTGGCGGCACGTAAGAATGCCTCCGGATGTGCGACTCACCGCATCTGCGTCAGGCACCCTGCCGCGGGCCGGGCGCCCACCGGCACTCAGGACGACGTATCCGGCCCGGGCATGGTTGGTGCGCCAACAAGTTCCCGCCCCGTGAGCATCTCGGATTCGATCCGTAGGAAAACGCCGCCTGCCGCGTCCACCACCCAGGAACGAGGACCGGTCCGCGACAGCCGCTCATATTGGGCCTGATCGGTCACCACGGTGGCGCGGCCGGTGACAACGACGCTCCATCCCGACTGCCGCGCGGTGTCGAACTCGTCTGCCTCGAAGGCGACCACGACGCCGTCCACCGCGCGTACCAGGTCAGAGGTGGCCGACGTACGCAGCACTACAGAGGAGTCCGTGTCGAGGGAGAAATTGACCGGAAGGATAGCGGGCATCGCCTGACGGGTGAAGACAATGCGGCCGAGAGGCACTGTAGCCAGCCGGCGCAAACACTCCTGTCGATCGAGTGAGCGGAAGCCGTCGTTCTGGGACATCACCCCATTCTTCGACCCGCCGCTGGACGTCGCTAGGGCCGATCGGCCCTCATCTCTGCCCGACCTGACCCTGGGGTCGGCATCGGGCAGTTGCCGAGCGGGTAAGGGGTGTCCGTGCACAGCGCATGGTCGGCCGGGGAACGGCCGGCGCGCGTGACTGTCACCGGAGGGGTGGTTCCCGTGGCCGCAAGGTGTTCCAGCATGTCACCGGCGCGCACTGTGCGGCTCGGCAGGTCGTGGTCGGTCCAGCCGCGAGCGACTCTACGGCCACGGCCCGCTCGTCACACCACGAGAAACCGGTGAATGCGTACAGCGCATGGGTACGCGGACGGACAGCTACCCACACCCCCCGTAGCACGCCGTCGGTCATTCGGTCATTACGGATGGTCGGCGAGCCCGGTCACCCGGGCGGCGGCCGGGAAAGTGTGCTCCCCGCCTCCGCCCGTACAGCCTCGACCGCCTCCCACTGCTCGGTGGTCAGGTTCGCCAGCGCCGCAGGGAAGACGCCGTCCTGCTCCTTGAGGATGTGCTCCCGCAACAGCGCCAACGTATCCATCAGCCGGTCCGGCCAGTCCGGATCCTGCGGTGCGACAAGGTCGGCACCCTCGGCGAGAACCCCCTCGATGCGGCGGTGCTCGGCTTCCAGCGCGGCGATCTGATCGGGGAAGTCCCCGGCCAGGGCGGGAAACAGCGCGTGCTCCTCGACCTTCGTGTGAGGGCCGAGCACGGCCGCCACCTCCCGGGCGATCTGTGCCATTCGGGGTACGTCACCGTCGCGGTGAGCGGCGCGGACGCCGCTGATCAGGCTCACGACCTGGTCATGCTCGCGGGTCAGCTCATCAATGGAGACAAGGGACTGGCAGCCGCAGTACTCACACACACCGGTTCACTCCTCCTTCCGTACTCACACCGTGGTGTTCGGCGGAGCTGTGCCGGTGCCGGCGGCTCGCGCTGCCCGGCCCCTGACGATTCCCGTCGCGGCCTTCGGCGGCGGCGCGGACCCCGGTGAGCGTGTAACCCAGTGCCGCGGCAGCGACGATCGCGAGGAGGACGAGGCCGATCGCATACGAGTCGTAGGCCCCGTACAGCGAGCCCATCACCAGCGGTGGCAGGAAGCCGCCCAGTCCGCCGGCAGCGCCCACCACACCGGTCACCGAGCCCACCGAGTTCGCCGGGGCCAGCAGCGCCACCATCGCGAATGTCGCCCCGCTACCCGCGCCGAGGGCTGCCGCCAAGGCCAGGAAGGCGATGGTCCCCACCGGTGCCAGGGAAGGTGTGAAGGCCTGCACCGTCGACCCCAGGACGACGACCGCCAGCGACGCGGCAAGCACCCGGACCGGGCCCAACCGGTCCGAGAGCCAGCCGCCGACGGGCCGCATCGCCACCGCCACCAGCACAAACCCGGCCATCCGGTTCGCCGCGTCGGCCTGCGACAGCCCGTAGGCCGTCTTCAGATAGGTGGGCAGGTAGACGGAGAAGGCCACATAACCGCCGAACGCCACCGCGTACAACGCCGACGCCTGCCAGGTGATGCCCAGCCGAGCGGTGGCCGCCAGCCGGCGGACCAGCGGCTCGGTCGGCACCATGCGGCCAGGAGCGTCGCGCAGCAGCAGCGCGGCCACCGCCGCGTAAGCGACCAGCCCACCCGCTGTGATCAGGAACGGGGCCGCGGTCCCCCTCGCGTCGACCAGTTTCACCGTCGTCAGCGCACTGATCGCGGTCCCACCCATGCCCGCGCCGAAAACGCCGATGGCCAGCCCGCGCCGCTCCGGCGGGAACCAGGCGCTGACAAAGGGCACTCCGACCGCGAACGAGGTGCCGCCGATACCGAGGAAGAACCCGCCCACCAGCAACCCGGCCAGCGAGGTATGCCCCGCCAGCCCCAGATACAGAACCGGCACCACCGTGGCCGCCGACACCAGCGGGAACATGACCCGCCCGCCGAACCGGTCGGTCAGCGCCCCTACCGGGATCCGCCCCACCGCCCCGACCACCACGGGAACCGCCACCAGCAACGACTGCTGGAAGGAACTCAGCTCCAGGATCTCCTTGAACCTGGGACCCATCGGACTCAGCAGCGCCCACGCCCAGAAGTTCACCGCGAAACCAGTCATGGCCAGCGTGAGCATCAGGCCCCGCCCAGGCCGAGCGGGTGCGACCGGCTCAGGTGGCTCAACTGCCGCCCTTTCCGTCGTCCCTCCCATCGCCGGCTCCTTCTGTTGTCTGCCGTTCGTCCCGTCCACGGACGTCTCCTTCCAGCCGCGGCGCCGTGTGTACGGCACCGCAGCCCAGAGTCACCTGCCCGGCAGGGGGCTGGTAGGGCCCAGTGGCCTCCCCCGAGCGGGCCGGTTGTCCCCACCGCCCGCCCTTCCCTCGACGAGCCTTCGGTCTCGGTGACACAGGAGATCCTCGCCGGGCAGGAGGACGTCACCTGGGACGACGTTTTATGTCTCGTCGACGGACCGGGGAAAGTCGTCAGCACCCGCTCGACAATGTTCTCCGAGCGGGCCGGCTCCAACTCTCCGCTGCCTGGCCACCCCCGAAGGGCATCTGGACGGCAAGCGGATCACCGATTGCTTCGGCGAACACTTCTTCACCACGAACTTCTGGTTCGTGTGGTGCTCCACCCAGAACCTGGTCCTGGGCACCAACGGCTCCGTGGCCGACGACTCCGGGCCTCGGCTCGCACACCACCGCACCGCTGGCACCTCCCCCGGCGCTCGGACGCGTGGCTGTTCTGGCACCGACCGGCCGGGCAACCACACCGGCAAGCCTGTGACGGAGTGCTCCGGCTGGGAGATCCTCGATGAGATCCTGCAACCATCTCTCAGCACGGCTGGCACCTGATGTTCCCGAGCGGCCCAGCTGCCGCGGGACACCGTCTCCGTCGAACGTTCCTTCCGGACGCCGGCCGTCGACAAGCGCGCTTTCCTCGACGCTCTGCCCCAACAGGCCCTGAACGCTACGAGGACACCGGTCAGGTCTTGCGCACGGCGCAGAACGGGTTGGCACCGCCTCGGGCGGCGCCAACCCGCCATCCTGCCATTCGTTCAACCTCCCGAGGAGGTAAGTCCGTCGTGCCCGTTGGGAGCTCTTTCGCCGACGCTTCAATGCCGATCTACGGAGTTGTCACCGCGGCGTGGCGGCGCCGGAATGGTTCAGTCGTGCGGCACGACCGCGACGGGAGCCAGGGAGTGGTGCACAACCGCATGGGTGACGGGCCCGATGTGCGTGCCAATCCGTGTGTGACGGTTCCTGCGGCCCACTACGACCAGGCGGGCAGTGCGCGAGGCTTCCGTAAGATCCTGCGTCGACCTGCCTTGGTGGCACTGGCGGACGACGGGCACGGCGGGGTGCTTCTCCGTCCAGGGGGCGAGCGCCTCGTCGAGCGCTCGACGCCAATCCTTCGTCAGTTCGGTCAGCAGCAACGGCAGCGCGCCGGCCATGTCGGGCCCGTACACAGCCGGCCCCGCCCAGCTGTACAACACCCGCACCCCGCAGCCGTACCGGTCGGCTGAGGTGAAAGCGAACTCAAGCAACTCACTGCTCGGCTGGGACACATCCAGTCCCAGCACTACATCACCGGCCGGGCGTGGCGCCTCCGGCACGGCGGTGTCGTGCGGGCGGACGAGGACAGCGGGACGTTCTGTGCGGGCGAGTACGGCCAGTGAGACGGATCCGGCCAGAAAGCCGGTCAGACCGCTCAGGCCACGAGATCCCAGCACCAGCAGCTCCGCCTCATCGCCTGCCGCGCACAGAGTGGGGACCGCGTCTCCGGGAATCCAGGCCGTCTGCACCTGCAGGTCGGGATGGCTGCGCCGCAGACGCCTTGCCGCCGTACTGAGCCTCCGCTCGCCCCAGCCACGTGCCGCTGCGGGATCGACCAGTCGCGTGCGGCGGCCCTCCTCGCTGCTCCACGCGTGCAGCAGCCGCAGCGGTACTTCTCGACGACGTGCCTCCGCGGCGGCCCAGTCCGAGGCCGCCGCACTTTCCTGAGATCCGTCGATGCCGACGATGACGGTGCGGGACATGAACGGCTCCTGAATGCTTGAGGACGGGCCAACACTTTTCACAGTGGTCGACCCGCGCCGCACCTCATAGGGGCCACAGGTCCCTGCCTGGGGACGGACTGGCCCGGGACTGCGCGCCCAGTGGACGTGACCGTCTCGTCCACGGTCATTCGAGGCAAAGAGGCATGCGGCAGGCACGGTGGATACCTGAGGGAATGATGGCGCGGTCTGGCCGGACTGAGTAAGTGGGGTGGGCCGGTGGTTCCACCCGTGCCGGCATCGTGTCTCGCCGGAGTGGCAGCGGCAGGCCTCGGTCCGTCAGGAGTCACCCGGGCGCGCATTGTGGCTGAACGGGCCCGGGTGTCGGGCCGACCGGCCCTCCTCGAACAGCGTCGGTTCCCTGATGATGGGAGGACAGAAGGGCCGGCGACGTGGCCGTGCCCATCGAACCGACGGAGGCCATCCCATGACCCGCGCGATCGTTGTAGGAGTGGACGGATCCCCGGAAAGCCTGGCTGCGGCCGACTGGGCGGCACGTGAGGCCACGCTGCGCGGAATGCCGCTCCGTATCGTGCACGCCTGGCTCTGGGAGCCACTGGATGTACCTATTGTCCAGGACAGGGAAACGCAGGGCCAGTCGGCCATCGCCGTACTGCGAGAGGCCGAGACACGCGTAACCGGCGGGTACCCGAACCTGTCCGTCACCGCCGAAGTCGTGCCCGACACGGCGGTTGCCGCTCTGCTGAACGAGGCCGAACGGTCCGACATCCTGGTGCTCGGATCACGGGGACACGGCGCCCTCGTCGGCTTCCTGCTCGGCTCGTACGGCCAGCAGGTCATCGCGGCGGCGACGCGGCCCGTGGTCTCGGTCCGGATCCGCGACGGGGAGGCACGTGACCTGGACGGCGGTGAAGTCGTCGTGGGCCAGCAGGGCAGACCGGAGGACAGCAGCGCTGTCCTGGCATTCGCCTTCGAGGCCGCCGCCGCGCGAGGCGCGACGGTGCGAGCAGTGCGTGCGTGGAGTCTGCCGCCCGTCTTCGCGTACAGCCCGGGTTCCATGCTGCTCGCCGACGAGGCGGGAGGGCTGGAGCCGTTCGAGAAGAAGTCGCTGGCGGAGGCGCTCGCTCCGCTGCGGGAGCGGTTCCCCGACGTGCCGGTGATCGAGCACGTCGAAATCGGCAGCGCGGGACAGGTGTTGCTGTCGGCTGCCTCCCGCGCGGAGTTGCTCGTGGTCGGACGCCGGGTACGCCGCTCCCCCGTCGGCACTCACATCGGGTCCGTCGCCCACGCCGCACTCCACCATGCGACCTGCCCCGTCGCAGTCGTACCGCACGCCTGAGAAGCGGTCCTCCCCGCCGCTGGAACAGCAACTTCCGCTCCCTCCCGGACGCGGGGGCCCCGGCGCCTGCGCACGAGGCCGATGACTGAAGGAGCGCAACATGGACCAGGACCACACCTGACACCCCATCAGAACAAGCGTCAAATGAGCGTTACGGGCGTCATTTCAGCGTCACGATATCCCCCGTAACGCACACACCACACATAGCGCACACTCGAAAAGCGGCAGGTCAGACGGCCTTTGCCAGGGGCTCAAGGCATCCGGCGGGTCTGGTCCTCGGGTACGCCGGCCTCGGCACCGAGCCATACCAGCGTGTCGGGGTCGGCGACGATCTCACCCTCGCCCAGGTGGGCGCGCAGCAGCCGCTCGTGCATCTGATCGCCCAGCCCGTGGGCGGCGGCCAGGTGGCTCAGGGGGTGGGCGTCGATCGTGTTGACCGAGACGGACCGCTCCAGGTCGTACGTCAGGCCCTCGGCGGCGGCGAGGTCGCTGACCTGCCGGGTCATCGCCCGCACCTGGGCGGTCGACGCTCCGGTCTTCTTCGCCAGCATCTCGAAGGCGGGCTCGCGGTGGCCCTTGGGGTGGGAGGGGTCGAGCTGAAAGCTGTGCCAGTGCAGCTCGACCTCGTCGGCGTGCTGGAACCGGTCGAGCGCCGTCTCCAGACGCCGCTTGCCGATGTAGCACCACGGGCAGACGACGTCGGACCAGATGTCGATGCGCAGCGTGCTCACAGGACACACACCCCGTCCGTGCAGACGGCCGCGTTGTCCGAGCCGAGGTTCGTGAGGGGAAAGGTGGCCATTTGGGGACCCGGGTGGTCCTCGACCGCGGAGTCACGTCCGCCGGACGCGGGTTCGCCGGACGCGGGTTCGGCGGACGCCTCCGGGGTGTCGTTACGGAGAAGGGGGTCCCGCCCCGGACCTGCTCCGCCGCGACTTCACCGCACCGGCACCCGGGATGAAGCTGGTCGGCGACATCATCTACATCGCCACCGGCGAGGGCCGGCTGTACTTGGCGACCTGGCTGGACCTGGCCACTCGGGAGATCGTCGGTTACTCGATGGCCGACCACCACGCATCCCTGGTCGTGGGCGCGTTGCGGATGGGCGCCGGACGCGGTCGGCTCCAGCCCGGATACATCGCCCATTCGGACCACGGCAGTGAAGACACCTCAGACGAACACCGATGTGAAATAGGCTGGTTGGGGCTGCGGCAGAGCATGGTCCGCACCGGCTCGTGCTTCGACAACGCCGCCGCCGAGTCGTTCTTCGCACTGCTGAAGGAGGAGATCGGCACCCGCCAGAGGCCGACCGGGTCGGCGCCCGCACGGAGATCTTCACCTTCATCGAGACCTTCCTATAACCGCAAGCGACTGCGCAGACATCCAGTCCGGGGCTACCTCACCCCGCTGAGACCCGACAGCGACACGAGCAAGGACACGCCCTCGCAGCGTAAGCATCGAGTGTCCAAGATCACGGGGGAGCTTCACTGTCGCGGGTTCACCAGTACGTACTGCGCAGTGCTGTCGATCCCGCCGGGAGCCTCGGTCACGCCGTCACGAAGGTCGTCACGCTTCGAGCGGGAAGCGTGACGGTGAAGGAGCCGTCCGACACGCCGGTCGTGCCCTGGGGCGCGACGTTCCTGCTCGCGTCGGTCAGCCAGGACGAGACACTGGACGCCGTGCTGTTCGCCAGGGTGAACTGCTGGCTCACCGCAGAAGTCCCCTTGTTGATGACAACGACGACGACCGAGGACGTACCGCCCCGGTACGCCGAGACGTAAACGTTCGACGCCGGGTTCGCCGTCGCCTCGATCCGCACATATCCGGGGCGGACGAACCTGGCGAAGTGCGCCATGCAGGCGCCGCGCTTGCTGATCCGGCCGTCCTCCCGCATGGGGCCGTAGCTGCGCCGGATGTACCACCAGATGTACGCCTGGAACTCGGCGTTCACCATGGCGCGGTGGATGTGCTCTCCCACGTCGAGCGCCTGTGGCCAGAGGTCCGCCGAATCGCTGCTATTGGGGTAGTAGACCTCGGTCATCCAGAGTTCTTTGCCCGCGCCCTTTTGCTTGAAGAGGGGATAGGGGAAGTCCGCGGACGGCGTGCCGTAGAGGTGGGCCCCGATGATGTCCACGTTGGCGAGTGCCGCGGAGTCGTTGAGGATCGGGTCCGAGATGTTCTTCCGGTACTGGAAGGATTCGGGCGCGATGACCCTGGTGCCGATCGAGCCGGCGTTCTCCCGCAGGAACCGGACCATTTCGGCGGGAGTCCACCACGTCCAGTCCTGAGCGTAGTCGGGCTCGTTCTGCACCGATATGCCGTACAGGTTCACCCCGTTGTTCCGCATGAACGCGTTGAAGTCGTTGAGGTGCTGGGCATAGGCGCCGTACATGTTGTACCTGAGGCGTTTCGCGTTGGTCTGACTGCCGTGGACGAAGGTCTCGACCATGCGGGCGGGGGGATTCCACGGCGACGCGATGACGGTCGCACCGAGCTCGGTCGCGCGCCTTGCCGTCGCCACATCACGGCTCCAGTCCGCCTGGTTCTCGGGGACGGGGATCCTCAGCACGGAGAACCCCAGTCGGCCCTCGCCGGTGCCGAACGCCGTGTCCCGCTGTGCGGCTGTCAGGTCGCCGATCCAGGCCGTGTGGGTCATGCCGCCGAAGCCTCGGATCGTCTGCCGCCGCGCCGACGGGTCAATGACCGCCGTGGCGGCGGCCGTCACGGCCGCCGCTCCCGAAGCCCCCGCGGTCGACGTCGTGGCGGTGAGGACCGGCAGGGCCCCTATCGTCGCCAGGACGGTTCTCCGGCTCGGCGATCTCCGCTCGCTGCTCACGGGCTCATTGCGACCTTGCGTCATGTCTCCTCCTCTTGGCCGTCGGTGCTGATCCACGCCGCGCCCCCTATGGGAGCGCTCCCACTCTCAGGAATGACTACGCGCTAGTCTTGTTCGGGGAGGTGCTGCTGACCGTTGCCTCGGTCTGCCCTCGGCGACTCGGGACGACGCCACGACCGTTCGACATTACGAACGGCATGCGGAATTTCGCATATTTGGTAAGCGTGTAAATTAACGATTGGTCTCGCCACCGTCAAGCCTCAGCGCGCGAAGAAGCGCGGGTGGGGTACAGGGTCGTGTGACGTGCGTTCATCCGGACCTCCGAAAGGATCCTCCGGCATTTGACGCGCCGTGGCCGACCGTGGCCGCCCCGCTGGAAGACCGGCGGTTGCAGGTGATCGCGTACTGGCGGACGAATTGATCGTGGACGGCTCACAGTCGCGCCGCGTCTCCGCCGCGCGCTCGGGGGGCGGCGCTGTCACGTTATTGGGTGCGTGGGTCTCTGACGGCGTGTCGGGGCGTGGTGGGGGCTGGGTTTCGGGCCGGTGTCAGGCCTCGGTGGTCTGGCCGTAGGCGCCGGTGATCTGGTCCCAGATCGCGAAGCGGATGGTCATCTCGGCTCGGTGGCCGGGGGCACTCATCAGGTGGCGGCGGGGTCGGAAGTGGGGTGAGATGCCGCTGAACGCGGCCAGGAACTGCTGGGCGCCGCCGACGCTGCGGAAGCCTTTCATGGCGCGTTCGCGCTGCCTCGTCGGCTGATTACTGTTCTCGGCCCGGTTGTTCAGGCCCTTGTGGGCGCGGTGCTCGACGGAGGGCATGACCTCGCGGTGGGCCGCGCCGTAGGAGCGCAACTTGTCGGTGACCACCACCCGCGGCACCGAACACGTCTTCTTCATCAGGCTGCGGAACAAACGCCTGGCGGCGGCGGTGTCCCGGCGGTCCTGCATGAGAACGTCCAGCACCATCCCGTCCTGGTCGACAGCCCGCCACAGGTACTTCAGCTCGCCATTGATCTTGATGAAGACCTCGTCCAGGTGCCACTTGTCCCCGGGCCGGGGCTGCCTGCGGCGCAGGCCGTTGGCGTAGGTCTGCCCGAACTTGGCGCACCACCGGCGGACCGTCTCGTGGGAGACGAGCACGCCGCGCTCGAGCATCAGTTCCTCGACCTCGCGATACGACAGCGGGAAGCGGTGGTACAGCCACACGCAGTGCGCGATGATCTCGACCGGGTACCGGTGCCCTTTGTACGACGGCAGCGTACTGCCCACGGACAACCCCCTCCACCATGACCACCCAGAAGATCATCCCACCCAGGCAGTCAACGTGACAGTGCCCTCCCGGCTCAGCCGGAGGGAACTGCGCCGCCGGGGACCGCCACCCGGCGATCGCCCGCGTCCAGTAGCGCGAATCCGCTCCGAACCCACTTGGGAAACCAGGTGCGGGGAGACGTCGGCTACCGCGCGCTGAGCTTCCCCCGCTTGAGCTGCAACACATCGTCCGAGGCGTCCGCCACCTCGCGTGAGTGCGTCACCGCTATCACGCACTTGCCCTCGTCATGCGCCAGCTTCTGGAACACGGAGATGATCCCGGCCGCCGTCTCGTGGTCGAGGCTTCCGGTGGGCTCGTCGGCGAAAAGGATGTCGACCTCGCAGGCCAGTGCGCGGGCAATGGCGACACGCTGCTGCTGGCCGCCGGACAGCTGCAGGGTCTTGCGGTTCTGGTCGACGCGGTCCACGCCGAGCAGGTCGAGGAGTTCGACGGCGCGCTGCTTCTTGGGGACGCCCTTCACCCCGGTGATCTCCATGGCGGAGGTGATGTTCTGCACCGCCGTCATATAGGTGAGCAGGTTCAACGACTGGAAGACCGTGGCCACATGGCGGTTGCGGTACCGGCCAAGGCCCAGTTCGCCGACGTCCTGGCCCTGGAAGCGGACGCTGCCCGAGGTGGGCGAGTCCAGGCCGCTGGCCAGGAAGAGCAGAGTGGTCTTGCCGCTGCCGGAGGGGCCGATGACGGCGTACATGCGGCCGGGTTCAAAGGCGTAGCTGACGCCCTTGAGGACGGCGCGCTTGCGGTTGCCGCTTTGGTAGGTGCGGGTGAGGTCGGTGAGTTCGAGCACCGGGGACGAGCCGCCTGCTGTGGTCGGGGTGGTCATCGCGTCAGTCGCCCTTCGTGAGGATGTCGCGCGGGTGGAGGCGCAGCACTCGGGCGCCGGGGATCAGGGTGGCCAGAGTGGCGATGCCGAGGCCGGTGGCGCCGACCTTGCCGATGTCGGCGGGGCCGAGGTTGATGTCCATCTGGTCGATGGGCTTGCCTTCCGGCTCGTTGCTCTTGTTGGCGCCGCCCGTGGGGTCGGAGGGGTCGGGCTTGTTGGCCTCGTTTGCGGCTGCCTCGTTGGCGGAGGAGACCTCCCCGGAGAGAAGCTGGTTGCCGATGGCCTGGGAGAGGAACTGACTGCTCACGGCGGCGAAGCCGATCGCCAGGACCGCGCAGGCGACCACTTCGGCCAGGTGCTGGCCGAGCAGCTTGGGCTTCTTCTCGCCGAGGGAGAGCAGAATGCCCAGCTCCTTACGGCGCTCGCGCAGCGACGAGGCGACGATAAGGGCGAGGATGACGGTGCCGGCGAGGGCGACCAGCCAGACCGTGATGGAGGCGAAGTCGGCCGTCTTGTTGATCGGGCCGACCAGGGTCTTGTACTGCTTGTCGTTGACGGTCAGCGGGAAGATCTTGAGGTCGGCGCCGGCCGCCTGCGCGTCCAGTTTCAGCTGGCCCAGGTCGGCGGGGTCGCGCAGCGTGAAGGTGGCCTGGTTGAGCACCCCCCGTCGGCGCCGACCTTCTTGCTGTCGAGCCGGGTCGCGCCGCCCGGGGTGACGTAGATCTGGTTCGAGGGGGCCATCATCGGCGGGACGTACGTGCCAGTGTCGGCGGTGTTGTTCTGGTAGATGCCGCCGACGATGAAGCCTATTTCCTTGAAACCGATCCTGCCGTCGGGGTGCCGGACGATGGCCTTCAGCTTGATCTTGTCGGCGACCTTGAGGTGGTTGTCCTTGGCCACCCGCTCCTCGATGACGACCATGTCGCTCTTGCTGTCCGGCTTGATCCCGGAACCGGCTATGAGCTTGGAGTCGCCGTTGCGGAACGTCGAGACCGCGTCCAGATCACGGACCCCGTCGGCCTTGAAGAAGTCCGCGCCACGGTTGTCCTGCCCGGCTGGCGCGGGAACCGGCTGGTGCAGCTTGACCTGGTCTGTGGGTTCCGCGACGCTGTCCTTCCTGTAGTTGCAATTGGCCACCACCGAGGACTTGCAGATCTTGTCCACCAGGCTGCGGTGCAGATCACCCTCGGCACCGATCATGCCGGGCTGTCCCGAATCCTTGCGCTGCTGCATCCTCCCCGAGTCGAGCAGGGCATTCACATCCAGCTGCATCGTGGCCACCGCACCCACGCTGTTCTTCGCCGACGCGGCGGCGCGCGTCGCGGCCGACTGGATCAGGAACCCGGACAGGACCAGGGTGCAGATGACGAAGAACAGCCCGACCAGCATCAAGGTCTTGCCCAGATGGCCGGTCAGCCGCCACCACGCCCGTTTGAACAGATTCATTGCGTACGACAACTCCTTGCCCGGCGACTTTGCGAAATCTGGATGTGACGATAGCCAGTCGCCGTTTTGAGCCGTGTTTGCAAAGGGCGGAGGCCGGGCGCCCGCTCATACACGCCTCAAATCCCGTATCTGATAAATGTGGGCATCCGGGATGTCGAACGCTCAGAATTCATAGAAAGGGTTGCGGATCGTGCGGGTGCTGGTGGTGGAGGACGAGAAGTACATGGCCCGGATCCTGGAGATCGGACTGCGCCGCGAGGCCATCGCCGTCGACGTCGTGCACGACGGGGCGGCCGCCCTGGAGAGGGTCGCCGTGTACGACTACGACGCGGTGATACTCGACCGGGACCTGCCCGGCGTCCACGGCGACGAGGTGTGCCGCCGCCTCGTCGCCATGCGCCTGGAGTGCCGCATCCTCATGCTGACCGCCGCCGGACGCCTCGGCGACAAGGTTGAGGGCCTCGGCCTCGGCGCCGACGACTACCTCGCGAAACCCTTCGACTTCCCCGAACTCATCGCCCGGCTGCGCGCGTTGTACCGGCGTAGCCCCGTGGCGCACTCGCCCGTCCTCACCTTCTCCAATCTGTCCTTCGACACCCACCGACGCCGCGTCCTGCGCGCCGGGCAGGAGGTGCGCCTGACCCCGAAGGAACTGGCCGTCCTGGAACTCCTGATACGCGCCGACGGCGGCGTGCTGAGCGCCGAATACCTCCTGGACAAGGCGTGGGACGCGAACGCCGATCCGCTCACCAATGCGGTACGTCTCGTGGTGCACACCCTGCGCAAAAAACTGGGCGAACCCCAGCTCGTGCACACGGCGATCAGCGCCGGCTACTACCTGGGGGCGAAGTGAGACGGCCCTCCTGGCTGCGCCGAGTATGGCCGGCCCGCACCCTGAGCATCCACACCCGGCTCTTCCTCGGTTTCGCCGGCGCGCTCGCCGTCTCGGCGGCCCTGATGGTGGCCGTCATCTACTCCGGCATGCGTTTCCTGCCGACGTACGACTTCACGGACACCGTCGTCGTCACGGATCCCGGGGCCCTGCACGAGCTGCCCCATGCGGGGAAGCCGTTCCCCGAAGCCAGCTTGCCGCCCGGGGCCACGCCAGGCACCAGGGTAAAAGGGGCGATCAGCAGCAAGGAAGACGTCTGGAACACCGCGCTCCGGGTGTCCGTCGGCGGGCTGCTCCTGGTGATGGCGATCGGCCTGGTGGTCGGCTGGCTGCTGTCCAAACGGCTGCTCGCGCCGCTCGCCACCATCAGCCAGGCCGCCGCCAAGGCCGCCGACGGCCAGCTGCAGTACCGTATCAATGCTCAAGGCTCCGCCGACGAGTTGAAGCAGCTGGCCGACACCTTCGACACTATGCTGGCCCGCCTGGAAGAGTCCTTCGCCGCCCATCAGCGCTTCGCGGCCAACGCCTCGCACGAGCTGCTCACCCCGCTGGCCACCACACGAGCCGTCCTGCAGATCGCCGTGGCCGACCCATCCGGCGAGGAGTTCGCGGAGCTCGCCCCGATGCTGGTCGAGACGAACGAACGCAACATCACCATCGTCAAGGCCCTCCTCGACCTGGCCGCCGCCGGCCACGCCCCCTTCGACCCCGAGCCGGTCGACCTGGCGGCACTCGCCACGGCCGCGGCCGCCGAACGCACCTCGCAGGCGGCCCTAGCCGGCATCCGCCTGGAGGTCGACACCGAGCCGGACAGCACCGTCGACGGCAACGCCACCCTCCTGCGCCAGCTCCTAGTCAACCTCCTCAACAACGCCCTCACCTACAACACCCCGGGCGGCTCCGTTTACCTCGCGGTCCAGCGCGAACGCCATGTCGTCCTCGAGGTCGAGAACACCGGACCGCACGTCGACGAGGCCTTCGGCCAACGCCTCTTCGAGCCCTTCTACCGCCTCGAGCCCCGCGTCACCAGCGACCGCTCGGGCCACGGCTTGGGCCTTGCCATCGTTCGCTCCATCGTCCACGCCCACCACGGCACGGTCTCCGCGCGGGCCAATCCGGACGGGGGGCTGACCGTCCGGGTCGAGCTTCCCTAGAATCAATGCAGTGACTCTGTTGGTGATCTTGTGAGGGGTGCTGACAGGTCGTCTGTTCGGCGGTTTGCTGGAGGGGGCGGGGTGGGTTCTCGGGAGAGGGCCGGAGATGTCCTTGCGGGCGAGGAGTTACCAGCGGATTCCGACGCGGACGGTGTTGACGGCGCGAGCGGCGTGCCCGAAAGGCACGCCGGCGATGCTGATGCGGGACCGGCTGGATGTGGTGTTCGAGGACGAGGAGTTCGCGGACCTGTACCCCAAGGACGGGCGGCCGGGTCTGTCGCCGGGGCAGTTGGCGCTGGTGTCGGTGCTGCAGTTCTCGGAGAACCTGTCCGACCGCGCGGCCGCGAACGCGGTCCGCACCAGGATCGACTGGAAATACGCCCTGGGCCTGGAGCTGGACGATCCCGGTTTCGACCACTCGGTGCTGTGTGAGTTCCGGGCCCGCCTCGCAGAGGGCGACGCGGCCGACCGGCTGCTGCAGGTGATGCTGCACGACCTGGTTGAGGCCGGGCTGCTGAAGTCCGGCGGGCGGCAGCGCACCGACGCGACCCATGTGCTCGCGGCGGTGCGCACGCTCCGCCAACTGGAACTGGTCGGCGAGAGCCTGCGGGCCGCACTGGAACAGCTCGCCCAGGCAGCCCCGGACTGGCTGCTCGGGCTGGTCGAGCCGGAGTGGGACAAGCGCTACGGACGGAAGGTGGAGATCGGCAAGGTCCCCGGCGGGAAGGCCGGGGTCACCGCCCTGGCCGAGGCCTTCGGCCGCGACGGACGCAAGGTTCTGGCCGCAGCCTGGGCAACCGACGCCCCGCCCCGGCTCAGGGCCTTGACTCAGGTGGAGATCCTGCGGCAGGTGTGGGTGCACCACTACTACTGGGACGCCCGCGGGCGGCTGCGCTGGCGCGACGGCCGCACGCTGCCGCCCGCGTCGCTGCGGTTCGACCCCCCTATGGCACCGACGCGCACTACTGCGTCAAGCGGGACACCGCCTGATCCGGCTACCGAACCCACTTCACCGAGACATGCACGTCAAGCCTGCCGGAGGTGGTCGTGCACGTGGCCACCACGATCGCCCCGGTCCAGGACGGCGAACTCACCGCCCCAAATCCACGACGACCTGGCAGCGATCGACCTGACCCCGGCCGAGCACGCGGTCGACGCCGACTACGTCAGTCCCGCGCAGATCGAACGCGCCCGGCGGGTGCACGGCATCGCCCTGCTCGGCCCGGTCGTGCCCGACCACAGCCACCAGGCCAAAAGCGGGGCCGGCTTTGACAAGGCCGCCTTCGCCGTCGACTGGGACCACTGCCGGGCCACCTGCCCCCAGGGCGCCGCCAGCCGCGAACGGGGGCCCCTGCACATCAGCGGACACGACTACATCCAGGTCAAGTTCGACAAGGCCACCTGTCTGGCCTGCCCCGTCGGCCCCCAGTGCACCGACGCGGTCAGCGGTCCGCGCTCGCTCGCGCTGCTGCCCACCCGCGAACTGCACGAGATCCAGATGCACAACCGTCTGGACCAGCGCACCGAGGACTGGCAACGCCGGTACGCGATCCGCGCCGGCATTGAAGCCACCCTCTCCCAGAACGTCCGCACCTACGGCCTGCGCCGGACCCGCTACCGAGGCCTGCCAAAGACACACGTCCAGCACGTCCTGACCGGTCTGGCCTGCAACGTCACCCGCATCACCGACTGGATCACGGACCCGTAGAAAATCCACATAACCCGAACGAATCGGGCTTCGTCACTGCGCGGCACGGTCTTCGCTTCGTTGCCGCGACAGGTTCGGTTGCCGCGGCAGGTTCGGTTGCCGCGGCAGGTTCGAAGGTAACGCCAAGAGATCAGGGAGCAGGCGAGTTCGGCCGCCAAGCCAGAAAGGCTCTGCGGGACAGCGGTAACCCGTGAGCGATCCCACAAGCGCGTCGATCGGTTGGCGCGCGGACGGCGAGGGGGTTATCGTCGACTGATAGAACGACCGGTCTTCCTCCCTCTTGGGGAAGGGTCTTTATCGGCCTTCCCGGCCGGGCTGCCTCCAGGCGGAGATCTGCCAGTAGGTCGCCGATGCACGTCGAAGAGAGATCAAAAGGTTCCGTGAAACCAATCCGCGCCCCGGCCCAGCCGGGGCACCGTACAGAGCCGCTGCCTCATGCGGCTCCGACGGGGTCAGCCTCCCGACCGGATCAGCCGGACCGCGTTCAGCAGGGTCTCGTAGGCGGCCGCGGAGTCATCCAGGTAGCCGGCGGCCATCGCGCCGTCGTACAGCATCAGCAGCGCACCGGCGGCCGACTCCGGGTCGGCGTGGCCGAGCCTGGTGAGCAGTTCCTTGAAGAGGGTGCGAATCCAGTTCCGGTGGGTCGTCACCAGGCCGCGGACCGGGTGGTCGGCATCCGGGTACTCGGCGGCCGCGTTCAGGAACGGCGATCCGCGAAAGCCGCGCTCACGGGCGTGCTCGGCGATCGCCTCGAAGATGAGGTCGAGCGCTTCGGCGGGCGGGTGCCCGGCGGCCAGCGGTTCGGCCACCTGCTTGTAGTAGGCGTCCTTGGTCAGCAGGTAGGCCACGACCAGGTCGTCCTTGGAGGCGAAGTGCCGGTAGAAGGTCGCCTTGGTCACCCCGGCCTCGGCGATCAGCCGCTCTACGCCGATCGCGCGTACTCCCTCGTAATAGAACAGCCGCGACGCGGCCCGGACGAGGCGTTCGCGAGGAGGCAGGTCTCCTTCGATCGTGCTCGCCTGACGCTTGGGGTTGGTTGTCTTCTGCCCAGTAGTACTCACTTCCCCATTCTGCCCGTGGCCCGACCCTGAGTGGCCCCCACCCCCAGACGGCCTACCAGAGCCGCCACCCCCTATCCCGTACGGCCCGAGCAACGTGGCCGCGCATCGAAAGGTTTGAACGATGACTCGTCGTCTTGAAGGAACCGTCGCCCTGGTCACCGGCGCGTCCAGCGGCATCGGCCACGCCACCGCCCGCGAGCTTGCCCGCGAGGGCGCGTCCGTGGCCCTGGTCGGCCGGCGCGAGGACCGGCTCACCGACCTCGCCGCGGAGATCTCAAACACCGGCGGCACGGCCCTGGCCGTGCCCGCCGACATCACTGATGCCCAAGCCGCCGCGGAAGCGATCGAGCGGACCGTCGAGGGCCTAGGCCGCCTGGACACCCTGGTCAACAACGCCGGGCTGATGCTGCTCGGGCCCACCCCCGGCGCGGACCTGAACGACTGGCGGCGCATGATCGACATCAACCTCACGGGCCTGATGTACACCACCCACGCGGCCATCCCCCACCTGATCAAGGCCGCAGCCGAGGAACCGCGTCAGGTCGCCGACATCGTCAACATCAGCTCGCTCAACGGCCGCAACGCCTACGCCTTCTTCGCCGTGTACACCGCCACCAAGTTCGGCGTTACCGGCTTTAGCGAGGCGCTGCGCCAGGAACTGGCAAAGCAGCATGTCCGCGTGTCCGTCGTCGAGCCGGGCAGCGTCGACACCGAACTGCGTACGCACAACCCCGACGTCATCCAGCAGCAGATCGACGCCGCCCTGGGTGACATCGACCGGCTGCAGAGCCAGGACGTCGCCGACACCGTCGGCTACATCGTCACCCGCCCCCGGCACGTGGCTGTCGCCGAACTGCTCGTACGCCCCACCGAGCAGGCCTGACCACCAATCCCGAGAACCACAAGGAGTCGTGATGGCGGCCCGCAATCCTGTCGCAGCAGCCAACACCATCGTCTGTGTCTGCCTGCTGCTGGCCACTGCCATCGCGCTCGGAGACGGCCTGCAGCTACTGGCGCAGGGAGGCCCGGCGGACGCGGACAACGTGCACCGCTTCATGGCAGGCGTCTACATCGGCTGGACTCCGCTGTTCGCCTGGGCGGCGGCAACGATCCGCTGGCAGGGAGTACTCGTCTACTTCCTGGCAGTCCCGATCTTCCTCGGGGGCGTCGGTCGGCTGGTCTCCTTCGGCCAGTACGGCATACCCAGCCCAGAGGGAGTCTTCCTCGCCTCCGCCCTCCTGGAATTCATCCTCTCGATCGTCATCGTCTGGGCGCATTCCACCGCACTCAGATCCAGACGAGCGCTGGCCACTTCCTGAGGCACCGGTCATGTGCGGGTTGGTGGATCTGCCACACCCGGCCCCGAATGTGTCGTTGGCCAACAAAGGAGACGTGGAAGAAGTGAGACAGAAAAAGATCCTGGCAGTAGTAACCAATCAGGCCTCCTACGGGGCGAGCAAACACCGGACCGGCCTCTGGCTGGGTGAACTCGTCCATTTCTACGACAAGGCGGTTAAGGACGGCCACACCGTGGATGTGGTCAGCCCGGCGGGCGGTGAGGTGCCACTCGACCCCCGCAGCCTCGGCCGGTTGTTCGTCGACAGGACGGTTCGCAGATATCTCGACGACCCGGCCTTCATGGACGGTTTGAAATCCACCCGTTCTGTTGCCGAGGCGGGTCCGGACGACTACTCCACGATCTTCTTCACGGGTGGTCATGGAACCATGTGGGACTTTCCCGACAGTGCTGACTTGCAGCGAACAGCCCAGGCCATCTACGCCGGTGGTGGCATCGTCTCCTCGGTCTGCCATGGCGCCTGCGCCCTCATCAACCTCCAGGACACCGACGGGAACCCGCTCGTACAGAACCGCACCGTCACAGGCTTCCCGACGGTCGAGGAAAGACTGGCCGGCGTGAAGAGCAGGGTGCCGTTCCTCCTGGAGGCCGAACTGCGCGCGAAGGGAGCCAAGGATGTGCGCTCCACTGTCCCGATGACGCCGCACGCCGTGCGTGACGGCCGCCTGATCACAGACCAGAACCCGGCGTCCACCAAGGCCGTCAGCGACTTGATTCTCGGCGCCTTGGCCGAGACCGAGTAACAAGCAAAGAGACTTGGGGCGCCGGCATCCGCGGGGCGCCTCCCGATCAAACCTCTCCAGGAGACCGCACTATGTCGAAGATCCTTTTCGTGATGACCGGCGCCGACCACTGGACACTGGCGGATGGCAGCAAGCACCCGACCGGCTTCTGGGCTGAGGAGGCCGTGACCCCGTACCAGGCCTTCACGGCCGTCGGCCACGAGATCGTCGTCGCCACGCCCGGCGGTGTCGTGCCGCCCTTGGACCAAGGAAGCCTGGCGCCGCAGTTCAACGGCGGCAAGGAGGGCGCGAGGAAGGTGGCGGACGCCCTCGCCTCGATCAGCGAGATCCAGCACCCCGTCAAGCTGGAGGACGTCGACCTCGACGACTACGCCGCCGTGTTCTACCCCGGTGGCCACGGCCCGATGGAGGACCTGGCCGTCGACGCAGTCTCCGGCAAGCTACTCATCGACGTCCTCGCCTCGGGCAGACCGCTCGGCGTGGTCTGCCACGCCCCGGCCGCGCTGCTGGCCGCCACCAAGGCCGACGGCAACAACGCCTTCGCCGGCTACCGGCTCACCGGTTTCAGTAACGCCGAGGAGATCCAGGGCGGCCTTGCGGCCGGCGCCAAGTGGCTGCTCCAGGACCGCCTGGTCGAGATCGGCGCCGACTACCAGGAGGGCGAACCGTGGGCCCCGAACGTGGTCGTCGACCGCAACCTGGTCACCGGCCAGAACCCCGCCTCCGCCGGACCGGCAGCAGCCGAGATGCTCAAGAAGCTGACATGACGTAGCAGAGCACCCGCACCTGCTCCCGTACCCGCCTCCGTACGCAGGCCGCTGATTCCCCGCCTCATGCAGCCGATGGCTGAAGTTCCGGTCCCGCGCTTCCCAGGCTTACGTGCCCTGGACGTGCCTTGTGAATGGACCAGCGCACATCCAGACGGCGATCACGCCTCACCCGTGCTCCCGGAAGGTGTCCAACGCCTTCGCCGCGTAATTCCCAGCATGTGCTGCGGCCTTGGGCTCGATCCGATACGGCGCCGTCGGAGGACATCCGACTGAACGGCCCAGTGAGGAAAACCGCACCGGATGCGAACAGGCAGGCCGACGATGCCGCGCGTCCGACTCTCCGTGCATGTGCTCGGCTCAAGGAACGGCGCGATGTCGTGCGGCCTGCTGTGAGTCACGGCCGGCGGTCATGTCCCTTGGTGGTGTAGCTGATCGACCGACATGCCGGTCAGCGATACCTCTCGCTCGTCCGCACCAGCCCGTTGAACCCGCCAGATCACGGCTTCATAACACCCCGGGACGGCGTGCCCGCTGACCGCTCGTCGCCTTCGACAAGCCTTCCTGTCTGCCGCCCCTAGGATGATTATCATGCGCGACCGCACCTCCGTAGCCGCCGCTCCGGCAGCCGCCAGCGACGCCCACCTGACCGCCTTCATACGCAACGGCCCCCCGGACGCCGCCGACGCCGCGCTTGACGAGCTCTACCGGCGGCACCGCAGTTCGGTCATCGCCTATGCCCGCACCTGCACACGAGATACGCACACGGCGGAAGACCTGGCCTCGGAGGCGTTCGCCCGCGCGCTGCGCGCCGTGCGCCAAGGTGCCGGTCCCGAGGGGGCCTGGCGGCCGTATCTGCTGACCACGGTCCGCCGCACGGCCGCGTCGTGGGCCGCCACCGCCAACCGGATCGAGCTGTCCCCCGACTTCGAGACCTGGCTCTCCGAAGCGCCGAGCGGTGAGGAACAGGCGTTGCTGCGGGAGGACGCCGGTCTGGTGCAGCGCGCGTTCCGCAGTCTTCCCGAGCGCTGGCAGACCGCGCTGTGGCACTCGGCTGTGGAAGAAGAACCAGCGAAGCGGATCGCGCCACTGCTCGGCATCAGTCCGAGCGGCGTCGCGTCCCTCACCGCCCGGGCGCGTGAGGGGCTGCGTCAGGCGTACCTGACCGAGTACGCGGCGGACCCGACGATGTCCGACGACTGCCGGCACTTCACGGGCCTGTTGGCCGCCTCGGTCCGCCGCGGCGGGCGGCACGGCGCGCACTCAGGTCTCAAGCGCCATCTCTCGGGATGCCGCCGGTGTCGCCGTGCGAACCACCAACTGTGGGAGCTGAACAACTCGCTCAAGGCCGTACTCCCGGCGGGTGTTCTGCTGTGGGTGGGTGCCTCATACGGCACGAAGGTCGTGGGAGCGGCCGCGGTCGCCGGCTCCGCCGGCACGGGGTCCGCGGCCGGGACGACCACGGCCACCACAGGGGCCGGCACGACCGTCAAGGTCGCCGGCGTCGGCGCCGCCCTCCTCGCCGTATCGATCGGCGGCTACGCGGCTCTGCCCGACGGCAACGACCCACCGTCGCCGCGGCCCACCCTGGCGGCCACGCGACCCTCGCCCCCCTCGTCCCCCGCCCCCACCCGGAGCGAACGGCACGACCCGAAGCCCCCCGCCCGTACACCGTCCGCACGCGCCTCCAAGAAGTCGACTCCTCCCGCTTGGCAGCCGGCCGCCGACGACCGCGCCCAGCTGCCGATCGCGTCCACGGGCCGCTGCATGGACATTTCCACGGCCGAGGGCGCCGAGCCGTACGAAGCCGAGTGCGACGGCAGCCGTACGCAGCAGTGGGAGCTGCTCGTCGACCGTGCCGCGCAGGAGGCCCGTATCCGGAACTACGCGACCGGCATGTGTCTCACCCACAGTGGCGCGTCGACGGACGGCGCCTCGGTCCGCCAGGAGCGCGCGTGCGACTCCACCGCGGTCACGGCCCGGTGGACCTACTTCTTCCAGGCCTCCGGCACGGTCAACTTCGCTCAGAAGGGGAACACCACGTACTTCCTGGGCATCGATGAGTGGAACAGGGCCGACGGGCCTCACTCGCCTGCCATCGGCACGACGGCGAACTACTACGACACCGACTCCCTCCGGTTCCGTTACACAGGAGACGTCTTCAGCGGCTGACGAGGGCCACTCCTCGTGGGGACGTGTGAGGTTTCTGGGCACCTCCCTCCCGCGAGAGGTGCCCAGAACCGGTTCAGGAAGCCGGAGTCAGCGCGCGTGGCGAGCCATGGCCGCCCGCTTGCGGCGGAACTTCAGCAGAAACGCACCGCCGACCGTCAACAGCGCGGCGCCGCCCGCCGCCATGGGCAGGTAGTTGGTGGTGTCGGCGCCGGTCTCGGCGAGATTGGCGCCCTTCTGGCCGCCGGCACCGTCCGTGCCTGCCGCACCGTCCTCGTTCCGGGAAGCGACCGGCTCACTGCTGCCGGTCTGCGGTGCCGCGTCGTTGCCGGACTCGCCATCGGCCTTCGCGGGGCTCGGCACGCCATTGAGGCTGACCGCCACCGTCGCGGCACCGTCACCGGACTGCTTCACCTTGATCTCAACCTGGTGTGCCTTGTCGGTGAAGGCCGTGCCGGCCTTGAGAGCGTCATCGTCACCAGGCGTGGTGTCGATCAGGGTGGCGCCCCTGCCGAAGTCGCCGTTCTTCACGCGGTAGGCGTGCACGCCCGTGAGGCGATCGTCGAGCGTGCCGGACGCGCCGTCGCGCACCTCCACGATCAGGCTGTCCTGCCCGGCCGGAACGATCAGCGCGCGCACTCCGTCACCCGGTCCATGCAGAGAACGCATCGCGTACGTCCCGGATTTGGTGACCTTCACGGCTTCCCTGTCCGACAGCCACTTTGAGTGAATCAGCTCGGGCGCGGTCAGGCCGACCCCCACGCCGCCTCCCCCCATGGGGGTCTTGAAGCTGTAATCCGGCGTCTCCCGGCAGCTCGCCAGGTCCGAGTCCTCGCAGCGGATCCGCATCTGGTGGTTGTAGCCGAGGTTGTGGCCCAACTCGTGGGATATCACCGTCTGGTCGACTGTGCCGTCGCCGGTCGGAAGCCAGGTCACGCCGCCGCCAAGAGAGCCGAGTCCCCCGAAGCTGCAGCCCGCCTTCTCGCCGGGGAAGACCAGCGACAGGTGATCAAAGTCGTCCACCCACGTCAAGCCCTGTTCCTCCAGCGCCTTCCTCGTCAGCCCATAGATCGAGTCCTTGTCACAGCCGGCGGCCGGAATGTCGAGATTGATCGGGCCGATCACTCCGCCCTCACCCCCCGCGGCCGGCTTGAACGTGGTGGCTTGCCGGGTCACCTCGTTGTAGTACGAGTTCAGGGACCGGGTCTTGCCGAAGTAGCTGTTCTGCGCGTTGCTCCTGGCCTTCGCGGGGTCAGCGAAGGAGCTGTCGCTGAAGTTGATCAGCGCAATCTGGATCCGCCGCGGGGCGGGGCCGTCCGCGGCAGCGGCGGTGGACGGTGCCGTCGCAGCCAGTGCGACGGACGTGCAGGCGGCGGACATGAGCAGGGCGCCGCGAGGCACACGCATGGGAGGGGTCCTTCCGGTGGTTGAGCGGCTCGCGAGGTGCGAGCGAACTCCGAACTTGCACGGGGCTCCCGAGCGACGCTCATCGCACGAGTGCCCCAAAGGATCTGTCACCCGTTGAGGAGCGCAGCCGCCTTCTACCGTCCTGGCGCGTTATCCACTCGTTATACGGGGGTGCGAGTAGCGGAACTTCCATGGGTCTGGCCCCGGATCGCTCGATCCCGGGCCAGGGCTCTTCCGGTGGACCCTGCCGCAGGGCCCACCGTTGGTTCGCCCTGTCGTTGCACTCCCGGATTTCGCCGTCTGCTGCTCTCGCGGCCGTGCCGGGAGGAGCGCTACCTCACGTGCTGTCCTGTCTGCCCCGGCGTGCGGTCAGCCATCCGGGATCTCGTACGCTCGTCGCTATGCCCCCCATGTCCTGATCCTCGGCGGCACCGCCGAGGCGCGCGAACCGGCCGCCGCGCTCGCGGCGCGCCCCGGTGTCCGGGTCACCACGTCTCTCGCGGGGCGTGTGGCGCGGCCCGGGGCACTTGCCGGGGACGTACGCGTCGGGGGCTTCGGCGCGGCCGAGGGGCTGGCCCGATGGCTGCATGAGCAGCACGTGGACGCCCTGGTCGACGCCACACACCCGTTCGCCGAGACGATCACCGCCAACGCGGCGCGGGCCGCGGCGGCCACCGGGGTTCCGGCGGTGGTGCTGCGCCGCCCGGGCTGGCGGCCAGGCCCCGGGGACCGCTGGCACCTGGTCGACTCCCTGCACGCGGCGGCGGACCTGCTGCCGCGGTGCGCCAGCCGGGTGTTCCTGACCACGGGCCGGACGAGCCTGGCCGCCTTCGCCCATCTGAGAGACCGTCACTTCGTCGTTCGGTCCGTGGAGTTGTCCGAGCCGCCGATGCCCCCGCACACCGGAGTGCTGCCGGCGCGAGGCCCGTTCACCGCGGCCGACGAGTCCGCGCTGCTGCGCGAGCACTGTGTCGACGTACTGGTGACAAAGGACAGCGGGGCAGAGGCGACCGCGGCCAAGCTCATGGCCGCGCGCGAACTCGCGCTGCCCGTCGTGGTGGTACGACGGCCGTCCCTGCCGGACGGCGTGGCACCGGTGCCCGACGTGGCGGGCGCCCTCGCCCGGCTCGGCCTCAACCTGCCGTGAGGCACATGGATTTCAGGTGGACCGACGCCAACTGCTCCTGGAACGGCATCGGGTAGGCGGCCCGACCACGCCGGGTCGGCCACCGCTCCGGAGAACGCCGGCGAGCAAGTTGGTCGGCGGCAGTACGCCGACGTCGTGCGTCAACTCCGTGACCGGGGTTCCGGGGTCGCCGACCACGGCGACCAGCAGCCCGGCCCGGTCCCGACCGCCTCGGCGACCAGGCCCTCGCGTGCGAGCACCGCGAAAGTGGTCTGCGGTGGTGCCGACCACGACGGAAGAATGGGTTATGGGCGGGGTCTGCGGGCGTGGAGGACGAAGGCCGGGGGCGTGTTGCGCCATATGGTGCGGCTGGGGACGACCTCTTCGAAGCGGTTGGCCATCAGTTCGCGGAATCGACGGGCGGGGGTGAGGGGAACGGCGTGGAGGTAGGTGAACGCGGTGAAGGCACCCGCCGGGGCGAGCACCGCGGCTGTCGCGTCCATGAGCTGGTGTTGGGTGGCGGAGGGAAAGAGGGCCCAGGGCAGGCCGCTGACCACCACGTCTGCCTTCTCGATGCCGCGCTCATCCAGCAGGTGGCGCAGGTGTACGGCGTCGCGCTGGATGACCTCCGCTCCCGGGTGGCGGTGGCGCAGGCGCTGGGCAAGGAGTGGATCGATCTCGACAGCCAGGTGGCGGCCGCGGCCGCCCAGCCGGCGCTGGATCTCGGCGGTGAACGGTCCGGTGCCGGCACCCAGTTCCACCACGACGGGCTCGCCGCGTTCGGGCACCGGCGCGCAGACCGCCGCGGCCAAGTGCCGCGAGCTGGGGGCGATGGCCCCCATGCGGGCCGGTGCGCGCACCCACTGCCGCAGGAACAAGGTGTAGTCGTTCGGCTCCTGCAAAGGCCGCCTGCAGAGAGGACAGTGCCGGGCTGTGTGGTGCGCGGTGCTGGTGGTCATGTCGATGCCCTTGTCGGGGAGTGCGGGTGGTCGATCGCGTCGGCGTGAACGGGCAATGTGCTGTGGGTCCCGTCGGTGGCTCAGCGGTCGGTTCTGTTGAGGGCGGAAGGACTTGGAGGGCGATGTCGGCCGTGCAAGACGCCGCACCTTCTACGGCACTTCGCCTTCTCGGACGACCTGGCCGTGGCCGGTCTGCTGACCAGGGACACCTGCTATCGGGAGGTGGCCAAACCGCTGACCGCCGGGCACCCGCCCGCGGCGGCGCTCGATCTGGTCTTCGAGGCGATCCCCGTGCACGCGCGCGAGCGCGGTTTTCGCGGATCGCCGTTCACAAACGGGGCGCCGAGTACTCAGACGCCCTCCATCCGGTGCGCGGCCTGGTGGCTCTATCGGATGGATCCGCACCCTCTTCAGAGAGCTGTTGACCCGGCTCGGCCACGCCGCGGCGGAGTGGGCCGCCGGTGCGCTGCTGATGCTGTACGACGGCGTAATGGCCGCCCGACCGATCCGATCGGGAAGGTGACCCCAACGGGGGCTGGCGCGAGACCGGCCACCACGGTGTCGCGTACCGGTTCACGATCAGCCGACTGGGCGCGTGACGCCAGGCCGGCAAGAGGCTCACCGGCGGAGGCCACCTCGACCCTGGAACGGATTGGTTTCATGGAACTTGTCATCCCTGTTCGACGTGCACCGGGGACCCCGTGAGAGTCCTCCGGCTGGTGGCGGACCCGCTCGGACAGCCCAGGGGCCACTCTCATAGAAAGACCGGTCGTTCTACTTCTCCGACATTAGCTCCCACGAGGTCCTCGCGCCACTCGTCAACCTGATTTGAGGGGTCCCTCACTCATCCACCACTGACACAGAAGACCCCTGATGCCGCACACTTCGTGCCCGCACTGCAGCGGCTTCTTGGCGGTTCAGCCGGGCCGCATCCGGCCACGGTCACCCACCTGACCAGCAGTGACAGGCCGACCGCGCCGCGTTCTTGACCGCGACCTCGCAGAGGTCGACTGCGCGTGTGCGGGTCGGCGGCATCCACCTCAACGTCCGCTCGGAAGAGGCCCAGCCCGCATACTCGTCTTTGTCGGCGTACGCGCGGACGGCACCAAGGAGTTGGTCGCGCTCAAGGACGGCTTCCACGAGGCGGGCGAGCCCCGGGTGGACCTGCTGCACGACTACACCCGCCGGGGCAGGCGGGCTCCGGTCCTGGCGGTCGGCGACGAGAGTTCGGCTTCCGGAGGCCCCGACCGAGGTCTTCCCTGCCTACCGGCATCAAGGTGCTGGGGTCACAAGACGATCAACGCGCTCAACGCTCTGCCGAAGTCGGCCCGGCCCGGACCTTGTCAGACAGGGGGCTTCGTTCGGTCGGCGAGTTGCACGAGGACCCGCACCGAGAGACTGGGCCGCAGCCGGGCGGGTGGGATTACTGGGCCATGGTCGGCGCGTCAGCCACCGCTCGATTGCCCGACAGAGCGACACCAGCGCACATCAGTGCGGGAAGACCACCGTCAGCAGGTGGAAGAGCTCGGCGCGCTCCTCGTTGGACAGTTGGTCCAGGCCGGTCTGCGTCTGCTCCATCCGCTCACGGATGGTGTCGATCAGCTTCTGGCCCGCCTCGGTGAGGGCGACGTTCTTCACGCGGCGGTCGGTGGCGCTCACCTCGCGGCGGACCAGATCGCGTTTTTCGAGCCGGTCGATGATCCCGGTCATGTTCGATGCGTCGCAGGCGAGGGTGTGCGCGAGCGAACGCATCGAGGCGGGCGCGCGGCGCAGCACCGTGAGGGTCTTCGCCTGGCTGGAGGTAAGGCCCGTGTCGGCGGCGGCGGTCGCGAAGTCGGCGTAGTGCGTACTGACCGAGTGGGCGAGCAGCTCCATGAGCTGGGCCTTGGACGGGGTGGACGGCATGCCTGGAGGGTACGCGAAAAGCTTGAATCTCTCAACCTTTGACATCTGCCAGCTTCATATTGTTTGATGTCCTCAAGTATGGAGTACCTCGATGGTTTTAGTTCTCTCCCATCGACTCGTCCGTCCTTTGGCAACCTTCCACCGGAAAGAAGACCGTGAAGTCCTCCCTCCCCACCGCGCCGGAGCGCCGCACCGGCAGCCTCAGCCTCGTGCTGGTGCTGGGCCTCGCCGCCATGGTCGTGTCGATGATGCAGACCCTGGTCATCCCGATCCTCGGCATCATCCAGAACGACCTCGGCGCCACCACGGCCCAGGTCAGCTGGGTCACCACCGCCACGCTGCTGTCGGCCGCGGTCTTCACGCCGCTCCTGGGTCGTTTCGGCGACCAGCACGGCACGAAGCCGACCCTGCTCGGTGTGCTGGTACTGATGGTCGCCGGATCCGTGCTCGCCGCGACCACGAGTTCCATGCTGTGGCTCATCGTGGCCCGCGTGATGCAGGGCGCCGCCACCGCGATCTTCCCGCTCGCGCTGTCCGTGCTGCGCGCGGAGGTCGAGCCCGCGCGGCTGCCCGGCGCCATGGCCCTGGTGAGCGGAACGCTCGGGTTCGGCAGCGGCCTCGCCCTCGTGAGCGCCGGACTCCTCACCCAGGGCGCGCACCCCGACTACCACCAGGTCTTCTGGCTGGCCGCCGCCCTCGCCACCGCCGCGCTCATCGCGGTTGCGATCGCCGTCCCCGCGCCCCGCACCCGGACGGGCGGGCGTACCGACTGGCTCGGCGCCGCCGGCCTCGCCCTGTTGCTCGTCCTGTTCCTGCTGCCCATATCGCAGGGCCACACGTGGGGCTGGACCTCGGCCCGCACGCTCACCCTCTTCGCCGCCGGGGCCGTCACGACCGTCATCTGGGTTCTCGTCGAACGCAGGGTCCGCGACCCCCTCGTGGACATGAAGATGTTCGTCCACCGCCCGGTGCTCTTCACCAACATCGCCGGACTGCTCGTCGGATTCGCCATGTTCTCCCAGTTCATCGGCGTCTCCTATCTCGTCCAGACGCCCTCTGAGATCGCCGGCTACGGCTTCGGCGCCTCCGTCCTGCGCGCCTCCGTCGTCTACCTGCTGCCCTCCGCCCTCGTCTCGCTCGTCGCCGCGCAGTTCGGAGGCATGCTGGTGCGCCGCATCGGCGCGCGTCTCACCCTCGCCGCCGGTGCCGTCTTCGGTGTCGTCGGTTTCGCCTGGCTGACCTTCGCTCATGACACCACCCCGTCGGTGATCCTGGCCGGCATGGTCGTCGGCGTTGCCATCAGCTTCGGCTACGCAGCGATGCCCGCCCTGATCGTCGCCGGCGTCCCCCACCACCAGACCGGCATCGCCAACGGCATCAACTCCATCTCCCGCTCCGCCGGCAGTGCGATCGGCAGCGCGGTCATCACCTCGCTGCTCGCCTCCCAGACGCTCGACAACCTGCCCCCCGGGGTTCCCGCGCTGCCCGCCGAGAGCCAGTACACCCTGAGCTTCGCCCTCGCCGGCATGGCGTTCCTGCTGGTCATCGGCGTGGCCATGGTCGGCCTGGCGGTCCGCCGCAGGTCCCCCTCGCCCGCCACCGGCACGCCCGCCCCGTCGGGCGACGGCGATGTGCCCGCGACCGACACGCCCGCCGCGTCGAGCGACGGCGAAACCGTGCCCGCCCGCACGGCCGTCACCGCCTGACCGCACCACCTGCACGACCCCGGCTCCCCTTCCCCGGATGCCGGCCGGCTTTCCCGCGCCACCGAACAGGACACGACTGTGACTGACATCAAGGCAGCCTTCACCCTCGACGACACCTTCACCGCCACCGAAGCCACCGCGCTGGTGGACCGGCTGCGCGCCACCTTCCGCACCGGCCGCACCAAGCCCCTGTCCTGGCGCCGGCAGCAGCTGACCCGCCTGCGCGACCTGCTCACCGACAACCGCGCGGCGATAGCCGACGCCCTCTACGCCGACCTGCGCAAGAACCGCGCCGAGGCCGAGGCCATGGAGATCAACACCACGATCGTCGAGATCGACGACTACCTGGAGCACCTGGAGGAGTGGACCGCCCCGCAGCCCGCCCCTGTGACGGTGCCCGGAGTCCCCGGCAGCACCGCCCACACCGTCTTCGACCCCCTGGGCGTCGCCCTGGTCATCTCGGCGTGGAACTACCCGGTCAATCTGCTGCTCGTGCCCGTCGCGGGCGCGCTCGCCGCCGGGAACGCGGTCGTCATCAAGCCCGCCGACTACGCCGCCCGCACCTCGGCGCTGCTGGCCGAGCTGCTGCCCGCGTACCTCGACACCGACGCGACCGCGGTCGTCGAGGGCGGCGCACCGGAGACCACCGCGCTGCTGGAGCAGCACTTCGACCACATCTTCTACACCGGCAACGGCACGGTCGGCCGCATCGTGATGACCGCCGCCGCGAAGAACCTCACCCCCGTCGTGCTCGAACTCGGCGGCAAGTCACCGGTGTTCGTCGACCGCGACGCCGACATCGCCACGGTCGCGCAGCGCCTGGCGCAGACGAAGTTCGCCAACGCCGGACAGACCTGCGTCGCCCCCGACTACGTCCTGACCGACCCGGACACCGCGACCGAGCTGGAGGCCGCCCTGACCGTCGCACTCAAGGGGCTGTTCGGTGAGGACCCGCAGACGTCCGACGCCTACGGACGGATCATCAACGAGCGGCACTTCGACCGGCTGTCCGCACTGCTGGGCTCCGGCCGTACGGTCACCGGCGGGCAGACCGACCGCCCGGACACGTACATGGCCCCGACCGTGCTGGCCGATGTCCGGCCCGACGAGCCCGTGATGCAGGAGGAGATTTTCGGGCCCATCCTGCCGATCCTGACCGTGGCGGACCTGGGCGAGACGATCGCGTTCATCAACGAACGCGACAAGCCGCTCGCCCTGTACGCCTTCACCGAGAACGACACCACCAAGCGCCGCCTCGCCGCCGAGACCTCCTCGGGCGGCCTCAACTTCGGCCTGCCCATGCACCACCTCGCCGTGCCGACCCTCCCCTTCGGCGGTGTCGGCGAAAGCGGCATGGGCAACTATCACGGCCGCTACTCCATCGAGACGTTCAGCCACCGCAAGGCCGTCCTCGACGTCCCGCTGAGCTGAACCATCCCGGAAAGAAGGCACCCCCATGCGGTACGCCGCCGACGTGGCCAACGACCTCGAACGCAAGAGCAAGGAGCACAAACGCATCATGGACGACACGCTGGATCAGCTCGGCGCCGGCAAGTACATGCTCGTCACCAGCTACCGCAAGAACGGCACCCCGGTCGCCACCCCGGTGTGGGTGGTCCGCGACGGCGACACGCTGGGCGTGCGAACGCCCGCCGACTCATGGAAGGCCAAGCGGATCCGGGCACGCGGCGACATCCTCGTCGGCCCCTGCGACCTGCGCGGCAACCCGACGGGCGACCATGTCCCGGCCACCGCCGAGATCACCGACGAGGCAACCGGCGCCCGCTACCGCAAACTCATCGCCCGCAAGTACGGCATCCTCGGCCGCCTCATGATCCTCGACAGCCGACTCCGGGGAAGGGACCGCACGCTGGGCATCCGTGTGCGGCTCACGCCGTAACGAGCTGACGCATCATCAGTTCCCCGGGCCGTCTGTCGGATGGCCTTGGTGAATGCCATCAGACGGTCACGGCACACAAGAGCGAGCGATCAAAGGGGGTCGGATCATGGAGACAGCGCAGAGTCAGCAGCGGGCGGCACCCGGCACCTTCACCGCCTTCGCCCGCTTCGTCCTCTTCGGCGGCGGAGTGGGGCTCGCCTCCAGCTTCGCCGTGGCGGCCCTCGCCTCCTGGATCTACTGGGGCCTGGCCAACGCTCTGATCACCGCGGTTTCCACGCTCCTCGCCACCGAGTTGCATGCCCGCTTCACCTTCGGCGCAGGCGGGCGCGCGACCCGGCGCCAGCATGCGCAGTCGGCCGGGTCCGCGGCCGCCGCGTATGCGGTGACCTCCGTGGCGATGCTTGTCCTGCAGCAACTGGTGGCGACACCCGGTGTGGTGCTCGAGCAGGTCGTCTACCTGTCCGCCTCCGCACTCGCCGGTGTCGCGCGGTTCGCGGTGCTGCGCCTCGTTGTCTTCGCGCGGAGCCGCTCGCAGGTCGCGGCCGCCGTCCGCACCGCCCGTCCCGTGCACGCATCCGCGGCCCGCGCCGCGGCACCCGCCGGCCCAATGGTGCTGGGCCACGCCGCCTGACCGTTCCGCCGGCGGCCCGCCGCGCGGGACGGGCAGCCTCGCCATGGACCGACGTCCACATCACGCCCCAGCGGCGGGGCCAGTTCCCCTCGTAGCGTCTGGCAATGCCGCGTCTTACTCCAGGCGGTTGATGCACCGTTCGACGGTAATGCGCTGTTTGTAGGTCTCGCCGTCGAATGGCCGGTAGCGTCGCTGGTCCGCCGGGACCGGGATCACCGCCTGGATGCCACGCTTGCGCAGATGGTCGCGGATCGCGCGGGACGAGTACGCCTTGTCCGCCAGGACCACATCCAGCCTGGTGCGCGGCCGAGCACGACGTCGGGGAACACGCAGGCGGCCCTGACATCGGTGAAGGCGGGCGCATCTCCGGCCGGGCCCCCTCCTTTTTGCGGGCCCCGGCCGCGGGCTGGTCAGCTGGACCAACGACCGGCGGATCCGAACACAACTACCTAGTAGTCGATGTTGAGAGCAGAGATGAGTCCGCTCGGGCCCACGGCAATTCCGGCGCCGGCGTTGCGGGAACTGGGGTGGGTGAGGGCTGCCTTGTGCCCGGGGCTGTTGAACCAGGTCTCCATCATCTCCTCAGGTGTGGCGGAGTTACCGGGGGACCAGTAGAGGACTTCGTAGCCGCAGTGCTCGCTGGGGCCGGGCTGTCGGGCGGCGTTCTTGTCCGCGCACGCCTGGGCGGCTTGCACCTGTTGGGCACTCTCCTTGACATCGGGTAGTCCCAGCGCACGGCGACGTTCATTGAGCAAGGCGATCAGCCGGGATGTCAGTGACGGAGCGGTCGTGGTCGTCCTGACGGTCGGTTTCGGGGCTGAGGCGCGCGTGGGCGGCGTTGTCTGCCTCGTGGGTCGCACACCGGTCGGCTGCGGACTGGTAGCCGGCGGGGATGACGGCGAGGCCGTGGATTTGGCTGTGGCTGACCTCGTAGGGAATGCGGTCGGCGACGGCGTCGAGGATTCGGATGCTGACTCGGGCTCCCCCTCGGGGGTGGTGATCGCCCGCGCCGGCTGGTGCCCGGTGTCCGGCGACAGGATGGCCATTGCCGCGCCGGTGCCTCCGGCGGTGATCAGTGTGACGGCGGCGGCCACGGCGGCACGACGCCGCCTCGGTATGCGGCGTTGTATTCGCAGGCTGCGGCGTCCAGGCAGATTGCCGTTCCCCGGCGTGCCAAGGACGATGGTGTCCGCCCCGACGACGGGTACCGGCCGCCGGTGCCCGGGGCGGCCTTCCCGCTGTGCTGGGCCAACTCGGCGGGGCTACCCAGATCTGTGTGCACGGCCAGGTCCGAGGGACCACCTGTACCCGTTTGCACGCCGGTCTCGAAGGCTGCGTTCTGGGCGGGCAAGCCGTCGTCCCCGACGGGCGCGAGCCCCGCGAGGCCGGACAGCGCCCCGGCCGATGCCACCAGGCCCAGGCCCGCCAGCAACTTCTCGGCGGGTAGCAGGCCGGCCTGCAGGCGCGAGCAAAGCGTGCAGTCGCGGGCGTGCCGCGCGATCCGCTTGCGCCACAGCGCCGACGGGACGCCGTCCCAGAGCCCGATGCCGTCGTCGAGCAGCGCACAGCGGGGCACCGCGGCCAGCGCCCGCACCACCAGGCGGGCCGTCTCCAACTGGGCCTTCATCCGCTGCACCCGCACCGCGGTGTGCTGCGGCGACAACTGAAGCGCCGCGGCCACCTCGCCCCGGGTCAGCTCGCCCGCGGCCTCCAGCCACCACAGCGCCAGAAGCTCCCGGTCGGCGTCATCCAGCCAGCGGGTGGCTTCGGCCACCTCCCGCCGCTGTCCCTGAAGCCCCAGCTGGACAGGTCCACGAAGTCTGCGCCGGGGTCGGCCACGTCGCAGAGGTCCTGCAAGCTGCAACGGCCGGCGCTGCCTGGCGGGTGTGCCAGTGGCTGCGGATCCGGTTCATCGTGATGGCCACCAGCCAGGACCGGAAGTGTTCTGGATCGCGCAACGAGCCTAGCCCGCCGAGCGCACGGAGCATGGTCTCCTGCACCACGTCGTCGACGTCGGCGTCCCCGTTCAGTGCCCGGCCCACGATGTTGTACACCAACGGCAGATATGCGGCGACCAGCTCATCCTGTGCCCACAGGGCCCCCTGCCGGGCCGCCTCGACCAACGCAGCGTCTCGTTCCCCGCTCGCTTCCACGACTGACCACTTCCTTTCCCCGTGCTCGAAGTGCCGTGCCTTGCCCGTCATATGGGAGACCCCGGCCCGAGGAGTGGGATAACAACAAGCGCGCCGCGAACCTCATCCCCAGGCTCGAAGCACGGGACCGGCCGCCTGCTGTGAAGTGCTGAGCATGGCCACTCATCCAACTTGTATCGAGCCATTGACACAAGATCCCTCCCCCGGGGCATCTTGTACTTACCACTCGATACAAGCCGGTCTTGCGGCAGGCAGCGTCCGCTGCCGCCGATGCAGGCCGCGCAGCCGCCATCACTCACTGGGGTCTTCATATGCTCGATACCCACCAGCCCGCCTCCGCGCCCACGCCGACCGCTACGCCCGCTGGGCCGGTCTGGCTGTCGGCGTCGTGGCCGCACCGCTATGGGCCACCATGGACATCACCAATTACGGCATCAGCAGCTTCGACGCCGGCGTGCCCCTGGTGAGGTCCCTGATCATCTTGGCATGGGCCCTGTTCACCGTAGTGGTGCCCCGGACGGCCCGACGATGACTGCACTCGCCGTCCGCGTCGACACGACCAGCCCGGTACCGCCGTACGAGCAGATCCGCGCCCAGCTCGCCGCCCTGATTGTCACCGGCCGACTGACCAAGGACGAGCGCCTGCCGACCGTACGTCAGCTCGCCGCCGACCTCGGCCTGGCACCGGGCACCGTGGCCCGCGCCTACCGTGAGCTGGAGGCCGCGAAACTGATCCGCACCCGCCGTGGGGCGGGCACCCGGGTCGCGACACCCCCGTCCGAACCACCCCGCCCCGGCCCGGACCAACTCGCCACGCTGGCCCGGTACTTCACTTCAGCTGCCCGCGCGCTGGGCGCCGACACCGAAGCCATCCTGACCGCCATCCGCGAGGCCCTGGACTGACGATGGCCGGCCCCGCCACCCGTGTCGACAACACCAGCCCGGTATCGCCGTACGAGCAGACTCGCGCCCAGCTCGCCACCCTGCCTGGGCTCTTCGGGGCATGAGCCCCCCGAAATCAACCCATTGGCACGTAAGGAACCCCCGACACGTGAACCTGCGCAAGCACCAGGACAAGTACAACCCCTCAACCGAACACGCCACCAGCGAGAGAACCTGATCAAGCCTTACTAGAGCTGTGCGGGCCGCGGGAACGGGCACGGCTGAGGTCCGGTACGGCTTCGGCCCTTCGGGAACTCCGGGCAGAGGTTCAAGGGTCGACGGCTGTGTCCCACGAGAGGCGGCCGACCCTCGGTAAGCGGAAACACGGGCTGCGGGGCCGGAACTGAGGCCACCCGTTTCACCTGTGAGTGGATCACCTGGCTCGGGGTCTACCGCCTCACCGGAAGCGTACGCGGGGCGACAGCGCATGCCAGCCGGTGAACGATGTGAGAGCCGTGTGCGGGAGAACCGCATGCACGGTCGAAGCGGCGGGGACTGGAAACGAAGCGGAAGCCACCGCGCCAGTCCCCGACCCCACAGAGAAGCCCTCCGCCTACCGATAGCGCCCCCGGTCTGATGAGGTGCTCACCGCACACCATCAGACCGGGGGCCGCCTAGGTCTGAGCACTCAGAACTTCACCAGTTCCCGCTCCGCATCCGGATCCGCACCCTTCGAATCGCCCAAGCCGGGCGAGCCCGACGAGTGGGCCGAGTCGCCAAGCGTCCGCAGCCCTTCCCCCTCGACATCCACGTTCGGCAGCACCCGGTCCAGCCACTTCGGCAGCCACCACGCCTTCTTGCCGAGCAGGGCCAGCACGGCCGGGACGATCGCCATCCGCACGATGAACGCGTCGAAGAAGACCGCGATCGCCAGGCCGAAGCCGATCATCTTGACCATCGCCTCGCTGGAGCCGATGAAGCCGGCGAAGACCGCGATCATGATCACCGCGGCGGCCGTCACGACCCGCGCGCTGTGGTTGAAGCCGGTCACCACGGCCTGGCTCGCCTTCTCGCCGTGGATGTACGCCTCTCGCATCCGGGTGACGAGGAACACCTCGTAGTCCATCGCGAGGCCGAAGACCACACCGATCATGAAGATCGGCATGATCGCCACGATGGGGCGGGTCTCCTCGACGCCCACGAGGTCGGCCATCCAGCCCCACTGGAAGACCGCGACCACAGCGCCGAGGGCTGCCATCACGCTCAGCAGGAAGCCGAGGGCCGCCTTCAGTGGGACGAGGATCGAGCGGAAGACCACGACCAGCAGCAGGAACGCCAGGCCCACGACCAGGGCCAGGTACGGGATCAGCGCGTCGTTCAGCTTCTGCGCGACGTCGATGTTCATGGCAGTGGTGCCGGTGACCAGCACGTCCGCGTCCGTGTCGGCCTTGATCTCCGTGCCCGCGTCCCGGATGCCGTGCACCAGCTCCTCGGTGGTCACCGACGACGGCTCGGAGTCCGGGATCACTGTGATCGTCGCCGTGTCGCCCGCCTTATTGGGGGCGGCCGGCATCACGGTTGCGACGTACTTGAGGCCCTTGATCTGGTCGGTGACCTCAGTGAATGCGGCATCCGGGTCATCGCTCGCCTTCGCGTCGACGACGACCACCAGGGGGCCGTTGAAGCCGGGGCCGAAGCCCTCGGACAGCAGGTCGTACGCCCGGCGCTGCGTCGTCGAGGTCGGCAGCGAGCTGTCGTCCCCAATGCCCAGATCCATGGAGGCAGCGGGGATGGCGGCGGTGCCGAGGCCCACGATGCCGAGGAGTAGGACGGCGATCGGACGGCGTACGACGAACCTCGCCCAGCGCGTGCCCATGTTGGGCTTGGCCTTGGCCGAAGCGGCCTTCCGCGCGGCCCGGGCGCCGCCCAGGAACTTGCTCTTCTCGCCCGCCGGCTTGACCCTCCGACCCGCGTAACCGAGCAGCGCGGGGATCATCGTCAGTGCGATGAGTACCGCGATGGCGACCGTGCCCGCGGCCGCCACGCCCATCTTCGTCAGCATCGGCATGTTGACGACGGCCAGGCCCACCAGCGCGATCACGACCGTAAGGCCGGCGAACACCACCGCCGAGCCCGCGGTGCCGACGGCCCGGCCGGCCGCCTCCTCACGCTCGCGGCCCTCGGCCAGTTCGGCCCGGTAGCGGGAGAGGACGAACAGGGCGTAGTCGATCCCGACCGCCAGGCCGATCATCGAGGCCAGCGTCGACGTGGTCGAGCCCAGTTCGAGCGTGCTGGCGAGGGCGGTGATCGCCGAGACCCCGATGCCGACGCCGATGACCGCCGTCAGCAGCGGCAGGCCGGCCGCGACCAGTGAGCCGAAGGTGATGACCAGGACCACAGCGGCGACCGCGATACCGATGACCTCGCCGGTGCCGGTCTCGGGCTGCGCCAGGAGTGCGTCACCGCCGACCTCCACGGTCAGCCCGGCGTCCCGCGCGTCCTGCGCGGCCTCCTCCAGGACTTCCCGGGTGCCGTCCTCCAGTTCCATGCCGGGGACCTTGTACTTGACCGACGCGTAGGCGATCGTGCCGTCCTTGCTGACGGCGTCGGCCTTGTACGGGTCGGCGACGGAGGCGACCTCGGAGCCTTCGCCCAGCTCGTCGACCGTCTTCTGCACGGTGTTCCTGTTGGCGGCGTCCGTCATCTTCTCGCCGGCGGGTGCCTTGAAGACGACGCGGGCGGTGCCGCCGTCGGCGCTCATCCCGGGGAAGCGCTGTTCCAGCAGGTCGAAGGCCTTCTGGGCCTCGGTGCCGGGGACGGAGAAGGACGTGTTGCCCGCCGCGGGGGCGCTGGCAGCGCCGAAGCCCGCGAGCGCCAGCAGTGCGACCCATATGAGGGCGACGAAGTGCCGTCGCCTGAAGGCGAGTCGGCCGAGTCTGTAGAGAAACGTGGCCACGAGGGCGTACTCCCAGTCAGGTCGTGGGGTGTTCAGGGCAGGGGTGATCAGCCCGGCGGGGAGGCAGGGTTGATCGGCCCGACGACGTGAGCGGTCACGTCAGGTGCTGAGTGCGGGGTTTGTCAGGCGGTGGGCGCGCCGAGGGCGGGGAGGGCCACGGCGTCGATGTACGTAAGAAGGAGGAAGTAATGCGTCGGCGGCTGTTCGTCGATCAGCGTGTGAGCGGCGAAGGCGCCGCTCATCATGTGCATCGTGAACCTGATGGCCGGGGTGTCCGCACGGACCTCACCCCGGTCGACCGCCCGCCGCAGCATGGGACGGTACTCCGCCATCACTGGGAGACAGCCGAACCGCCGGCGGCCGGGCACGCGCCCGCCGAGGCGATCGACCTCATCCTGGAGGCCATCGCCGAGCGCGCGCGAGCGCGGCTTTCGCGGATCGCCGTTCATGAGCGGGCCGCCGAGTACTCGGCCGCCCATCCGGTCCGCGGCCTGGTGACGACCCACCGGAACCGGATCCGCACCCTTTTCGGGGAGTTACCGACCCGGCTCGGCCACGCCGAAGCGGAGTCGGCCGCCGGTGCACTGCTGAAGCTGTACGACGGTGCGATGGCCGCCGGCCACCCGGACGACTCGACGGCGGCGCACAAGACCCTGCTGGACGCGGTCCGATTGATCCGATCGGGAAGCTGACCCCAACGGGGGCTCGCGCGAGACCGGTCACCACGGCGTCGCGTACCGGTTCGCGACAGCTGGCTGGGCGCGCGGCGTCCGGCTGGCGAGGAGCTCACCGACGGGGGCCACCTCGACCCTGGAGCGGATTGGTTTCATGGAAGTTCTTCATCCCTGTTCGACGTGCACCGGGGCCCCCGCGAGAGTCCTCCGGCTGGAGGCGGACCCGCCCAGACAGCCCAGAAGTCACTCTCCAGAAAGACCGGTCGTTCTACCGCTCGACAATAGCTCCCCCGAGGTCTTCGCGCCACAATTCGACCCGATTGAGAGGTCCCTCACTCATCCGTCAGTGGCATGGGAGACCCCCGGCGCCGGAAGTGCCCGAAGATCAGCGAGGTGCTGCCACTGCTGTACGTGCATGGCCAGCAGTGGCAGGCCGACCGCGCCGTGTTCTTGACCGCGACCTCCCGGAGGTCGACTGCGCGGGCGCGGACCGGCATCCACCTCAACGTCCGCCTGGAAGAGGCCAAAGCCTGCGTACTCGTCCTTGTCGGCGGCCACGACGAGGATCTCCGCGGCGGTGTCCACGCCGATGCCGAATATGACCGCCAGCGCGTTCGAGGCCGATGACGAACCGGTCTGGTTGCACAGGCCGACATCCCAAGGCCCGCCCCAGGTAGCCTCACCACATGCTCTACGGGCGGCAGGAGGAACTCCAGGCACTGAGCCGGCTTGTCGCCGAGGCCAGTGCGGGCCGGGGCCGAGCGTTGATCGTGCAGGGGGATGCCGGGGTCGGGAAGACGGCGCTGCTACGGCGGGCCGTTGCTGCGACCGACAGCGGCACGCGTGTACTGACCTGCTCGGGCGTCCAGGCCGAAGTCGCCCTGGCCTTCAGCGGACTGCAGCGGCTACTGACGCCGCTGCTCGACCAGTTGCCGGAGCTGCCGGACGATCAAGCCGCCGCGCTGCGCAGCGCGTTGGGCCAGTCCAGCGCGCCCGCCGCGGATCTGATGGTCCGTACGGCCGCGCTGTCCCTGATGGAACGGGCCACGGCCCGCACCCCCCTGCTGCTCGTCGCGGACGATCTGCACTGGCTCGATCTGGCCACCGCCGGTGTGCTGCTCTTCGCCGCCCGCCGCCTCAAGGGCCGCTCCATCGCCTTCCTCGCCGCCGTCCGCGAAGCCGGGGAGGCCACCCAGGACCTGCCACAGCTCACACTCCGCGGGCTCGCCCCGGACGCCGCGTCCGCCCTCCTCGACGAGCACGGGTGGGGGACACCGGGTCCGGCCAGGCGCGCCGTCGCCGCCGCCGTGGGAGGCAACCCGCTGGCGCTGCAGGAACTGATCCGGCTCGGCAGTCCGGCAGAGGTCGCGGAGAAGGTCGTGCTCACCGGCACTGCCCCGCTCAGCCTGCGCCTTCGCGAGGTCTTCGCCGAACGCACCCGGGAACTGCCCGAATCGGCCCGCACCCTCCTGCTGGTGGCGGCAGCGGAAGACAACGGCCACACCGCCACCGTGCTCGCCGCAGCCGGACGGCTGGCGGTCGACGAGCAGGCACTGGACGTCGTGGAGGCCGCCGGGTACCTGGAGGAGGTGTCGGGTGCCCGGCTGCGCTTCCGGCATCCGCTCGTACGGGCCGCGGTGTACGCCGACGCCTCCTCTCGCCGACGTGCGCTCGCGCATCGCGCGCTGGCAGACGAGCTGGCGACGCAACACCCGGAGGGCGGGCAGCACGAACGGGCCGTGTGGCACCGCGCGCTCGCGGCCACCGGCCCCGACGAGCACCTGGCCGAAGCGCTGGAAGCCAGCGCGGAGACGGTGCGCCGCAGGGGTGGACTCGCCGCGGCCGCGGCCGTACTGCACCGAGCCGCGCTGCTGAGCCCCACGGAGCAACAGCACACCAGGCGGCTCGCCGCCGCGGCCCACGCCGCCTGGAAGTCGGGCAGCCCGCAGCTCGCCCACCCCCTGCTGAGGGAGGCGCTGTCCCGGCCCGCGGACGCCGAGACCCAGCTGGAACTGGACCGGCTACGGGGCATGATGGAGCTCTGGGGCGGCGATCAGCAGGCGGCAGCAGCCCGGCTCCTGGCCAGTGCGGGCGCTCTGGCCGACCGGTCCCCCGAGAAGGTGGTGACCCTGGCCTTCATGGCGGTGGACGGGGCGCTGCGCGCCGACCTGACGGACGAGGCCCTGCGGGCCGCGCGGCTCATCGAGGCCGCCGGCGGCGAGGATCCCGGGTATGCCCGGTACGGGAGCTGGCTGGCGGACGCAATCGTAGGCCGTCCCCTGGACGGGCTGACCCCCTGGCGGATCCTCCAGGCCGCGCCAGAGGGCCTCAGCCGCAACGATGCCCACCTCCACGTGTGGCCCGCCGCGCTGAGCAACCTCGGGCCCTCCCCCCGGATGGCCCGCTCCTTCATCCTGGAAGCCTGCGACCACTTCGCAACGTCCGGCACGCTGGCGGTCCGCGGACTCCTCCTGTCGTGGCTCGCGGACCTGGAGTACCGGACCGGACTGTGGCCCGAGTGCGAGACGCACGCGCAGGAGGGATTGCGGATGGCCCGGGACGTCGGGCAGCCCGTCCTGGAGGCGGACCTGCTTGCGGTGCTGGCCCTTATGTCCGCCGGGCGCGGCGAGGCTGCGGATTGCCGCGCGCACGCCGAACGCGCCCAAGCTCTGGCGGTGCCGCAGGGCAACAGGTCGGCGGCGGGCACCGCGCAGTGGGCGCTGGGGCGGCTGTCCCTCGCCGCCGGCGACTACGCGGAGGCCTGTGAACGGCTGGCGGCGCTCGGCGAGCCAGGCTCACCGTTCGCCCACGGCCGGGTGGCCCGGCAGGCCATCCTCGACGTGGTGGAGGCGCAGGTGCGCGCGGACCGCAGGGAAGCCGCCGAACAGTCGGCGCGGGCGTTCGAGGAGTGGTCGGAGCAGAGCACTCTGGCCTGGCCCGAGCTGTCCCGGCACGGCATCCGCGCCCTGCTCGCGGAGGGAGACGCGGCGGACAAGCACTTCCAGGCAGCCCTTTCGGCTGCGGGCGCGGCGGACGCTCCGCTCGCCCGGGGGCACACGGCGCTGCTGTACGGCGAGTGGCTGCGGCGGAACCGGCACGAGGGCGAGGCCAGAGCACAGCTGCGCTCGGCCCTGGAGACGCTGGCGGGCCTCGGGGCGCGGGGCGAGGCGGAGCGCGCCCGCGCCCAGCTGCGTGCGGCGGGCGGTGCGCCAGGGCGGCGTGGCGGCGATCCATCGGCTCGGCTGACGGTCCAGGAGCTGCAGGTCGCCCGGCTGGCAGCGGAGGGGCTGAGCAACCGGGAGATCGGCGCGCGGCTCTCCTTGAGCCCGCGGACCGTCGGCTACCACCTGTACAAGGTGTTCCCGAAGCTGGGCATCAGCAGCCGCTCCCAACTGCGCGACGCGGACCTGGATGCCGTGGGCTGACCCGTACGGCGACGAGTTGGGCCGCGATCGCCGTGGCGACCTCGGCCGGGGCGCGACCGCCGAGGGGCAAGCCGATCGGCGAGTGGATCGCCGAGCGCCCCGCCTCGTCGAGTCCGGCGTCGCGCAGCCGTCCGCTCCGGTCACGGACCGTCGCCGCCGAACCGATCGCGCCAAGGTAACCGACGCCCACGTCGGCGGCTTCCAGCAGCGCCGGAACATCGACCCGCGCGTCGTGCGTGAGCACCACGACGGCGGAGCGGCCGTCGAGCGCGCCTTCGCCGCGCAGGGTGCGCAGCCCCGTCTGCGGCAGCCCGGGGAGCACCTCCACACCGGCGTCCCGTGCCTGCGCCGCGAACACCGGGCGGTGCTCCAGAACGACCGGCCGGTAGCCGAGCTCGCCGCCGATCCGGGCCAAGGGCCGGGCCACCGGTGTCCAGGTGACGATCGCCAGCAGCGGCGGGGAGGCGTGTGCGGCGACGAAGACGTCCGGATGCGGACCGGAGCCAAGAACCGCGGTGCCGCCTTCGGGTAGCAGACGCCGCGCCGCCGCCTCGGCATCGCGGTCCACCTCGCCCGCGCCGACGCTGCCCTCCCGGCCGCCGTCCGGCAGCACGACCAGGTGGCCGGGGCCGGCGCTGCTCAGCCGGACGGCATGAGCGACGGGGCGCCCGGCCCCGACCGCCGCGGCCAGGACGGGCAGCCACCAGGCGTCGTCCGGCGGCACCGGCTCGATCCAGACCGTGATCGTGCCCCCGCAGGTCAGACCGACGTCGAACGGTCCGCTACCGGGGCCGGCGGGCCCGTAGCGGCGCAGCACGGGGCGGCCGTCGCGCAGCACGTCCTGCGCGGTCGCGGCGACGTCGGCGTCGACGCAGCCGCCGCTGATCGCGCCGAGCACCGCGCCCTCTCTGTCGACGGCCATCGCCGTGCCCACCGGCAACGGCGTGCTGCCGACCGCGTCGACGAGGGTGGCCAGGGCGAACGGCCGGGACTCGCGCCACCACCCCGCCAGCTGCGGAAGTATGTCGCGCACGGCGTCAGCCCACCAGCTTGTCGGGGGTGATCGGCAGGTCGGTGATCCGCTTGCCGGTGGCGTGATGAACGGCGTTGGCGATGGCCGCGGCGACGCCGACCGAGACCACCTCGCCCATGCCCTTGCTGCCGTGCGGATGCGCGATGGTGTCGGGCTCGTCGATGAACAGCACCTCAATGTCGGGGACATCGGCGTTCACCGGGATGTGGTAGTCGGTGAGCGCGGGGTCGATGTAACGGCCGGAGACCGGATCGGGCGTCAGCTTCTCCATCAGCGCCCAGCCCATGCCGAACACGATGCCACCCTGGGCCTGGTTCCTGGCCGCCTTGTGGTTGGTGATCCGGCCGACGTCGAAGACCGCCACGTGCCGGGTGACGCGGACCCTCGGCAGGTCCGGGTCGATCCGCACCTCGGTGAAGTGCGCGCCGAATGTGGCCACGGCATGGGAGGTCCGGGGGGTGTAGCTTGCCTCGGCCACAACCGGCTTGCCGTCGTGGCGGGCCAGCAGGGCACGATACGTCTCCCCGCGCTTGGTGTCGTCCCGGTGGAACAGCCTCCCGTCGGCCGCCTCGACCTCGCCGTCCGCCAGCCCGTACAAGGGCGAGTCCGGGTCGGTGACGGCCATCCGCACCGCGGCCCGGCGGGCCTTCTCCGCGGCGAGGTGGACAGCGGAGCCGGTGTAGCCCGTGGTGCGCGAGCCGGCGTTGCCCGCGGTCCTGGGCAGATCGGTGTCGCCAAGGCGGACGGCCACCCTGCCCAGGGGCACCCCCGTGCCCGCCGCCGTGATCTGGGCAACGAGTGTGAGGGCCCCGGTGCCGATCTCCTGTGTGGCCGTGCGCACTTGGGCCGTCCCGTCGGCGCGGATCTCCACCTCGGCCCGCGCCTGGTCGGGGATTTCGCCGCGTACGGCGGTGGCCATGCCGTAGCCGACCAGTTCGCCGCCGTCGCGCATCGAGCGGGGCTCGGCCGTGCGCCGGGCCCATCCGAAGCGCTCGGCTCCCATCTCGTAGGCCTGAAGGAGGTGCTTGGCGCTCCACGGCCTGCCGCTCAGCGGATCCGTGGTCAGGTGGTTGCGGCGGCGCAGCTCCAGTGGATCCATGCCGAGGCGGTAGGACAGTTCGTCCATGGCGCTCTCCAGGGCGAACGAGCCGGGGGCGTCGCCCGGGGAGCGGAGGCTGATGGACGGGCCGATGTTCACCTTCGCGATCTTCGCGTCCACGGCCAGGACCGACGCGGCGTAGGAGGAGGCGGTGGAGATGATGGCGGGCTCGGGCCGGTCGCCGCGCACCTCGGTCGCGTTCACGGTGTCGTGGAGGATTACGGCGAGCCTGCCCTCCCTGCTGGCACCGAGCCGGATGCGCTGGACGATCGGCGGTTGGTGGCCCGTCGAAGTGAACACCTGCTTGCGGCTGAGCACGAGTTTGACGGGGCGTCGGACCACCCTGGCCGCGTGCGCCGCGAGCAGGGAGTGCCCCCACACGTCGGTTTTGTTGCCGAACGCCCCGCCGACCAGCGGGGACAGCACCCGGGCGCGTTCCGGCGGCAGCCCGAACACGGCGGCCACGACCTCCCGGTGGCCGTGCACGTCCTGGCTGCAGTCGTGCAGCGTGAGCGTGCCGCCCGACCAGTCGGCGACCACGGCGCCCGGCTCCAGCGGCACGTGGCTGAAGTGCGGCACCCGATAGGTGGAGTCGATACGCACGTCCGCGCCGGCCAGTGCCGCCAGCGGGTCGGCGCCGGGCGGGAGCACCAGGTGCTGCGGCCATGGCGGCCTGATGAGGCGTCCGCTCGCGGTATAGGCGTCGGGCAACGCCTCCTCGAACGTAGGCACGGGTTTGTGCACTTCGTAGTCGATGTCCACGAGCGACGCGGCGTGCTGGGACTGCTCCAGGCTCTTGGCGACGACGATCGCGAGGTGCTGCCCGTAGTAGGTGATCTTGTCGTCGGCGAGCGGGAAGCGATTCTCGAGGTAACCGGTGTCGGCGGGGGTGCTCCGCCACGGCATCCGGTCGCGGTGGGTGATGACGGTGAGCACGCCGGGTGCGGCCAGGACACGGGTGGTGTCGATACGGTTCACCCGGCCCGCGGAGATCGTGCTCGTGACGATGGTGACGTGCGCCATGCCCCTCAGGTGCACGTCCGCGGTGTAGCGGGCCGAGCCGGTGACCTTGTCGCGCGCCTCGACGCGGTTGACCGGCGCGCCGATCCCGGATTCGGGAACCTCGGTCCTGGACCTCATCGCGCACCTCCGAGTTCGGTGAGCGCCCGCCGCACGACCGCTTGGGCCAGCTTCACCTTGTACGTGTTGTCGGGGCGCGGGGCCGCGCCTTTGGTCGCCGCGCGGGCGGCCGCGTCGATGGCGTCCTCGTCGAAGGGCCGGCCGAGCAGGGCGTGCTCCGCCGCCCTCGCCCGCCAGGGCTTGGGCGCGACGCCGCCCAGCGCGATCCGGGCCGAGCGGACCGTGCCGCCGCGCACCTCCACGGCGACGGCGGCGGACGCCAGCGCGAAGGCGTACGAGGCGCGTTCGCGGAACTTGACGTAGTGGGAGTGCGCCGAGGAGGCACGGCCCGGCAGCTCGACCGCGAGGATGATCTCGTCGTCGCGCAGCATGACTTCACGCTCGGGCGTGCGGCCCGGCAGTCGGTGGAAGGCGTCGATGGGAATACGTCGCTCCCCACGGGGCCCTCGGACGACGATCTCGGCGTCCAGTGCCTGGAGCGCGACGGCGCAGTCGGACGGATGGACGGCGATGCAGGAGCCGCTGGTGCCCAGGATGGCGTGTCGGCTGCTGTCACCCTCCAGCGCCGCGCAGCCGGAGTCCGGCTCGCGGCGGTTGCAGTCGAACTCCGGCTGTCGGTAGTAGGGGCAGCGCACCCGCTGCAGGAGGTTGCCGCCGAAGGTGGCGCGGTTGCGGATCTGCGGGGACGCACCCGAGCGCAACGCCTCGACAAGGACGGGGAAACCCCGCACAACCCGCGGGTCGTCAATGGCATTACGGCACAGCGCGCCGATGCGCAGCCCGCCGTCCGGCAGGGCGGAGATCTCGTCGAGGGCGAGCCCGTTGAGGTCGATGAGATGGCTCGGTCGGCGAATGCCGTCGCGCATCAGGGTGGTCAGATCGGTGGCCCCGGCGATCACCTCTGCCTCGGGGTGGCGGGCGAGGAGGCCGACCGCCTCGCCGACGCTTCGTGCGCGAACGTACTGGAACGGCTGCACGCCTACCGCCCCTTCGCCATCGTGGCCGAGGCCGACGTGATCGCGTCCCTGATATTGCAGTAGGCCGCGCACCGGCACAGGTTGCCGCTCATGGCTTCGGGGATGCGGTCCTCGGTGATCCCCGGCTGCTCCTTCTCGAGCAGCGCGACAGCCGACATGATCTGTCCGGAGGTGCAGAAACCGCACTGGAACGCGTCGTGGTCCATGAAGGCCTGCTGCACGGGGTGCAGGCGGTCGCCGTCGGCGATGCCTTCGACGGTGGTGACCTCCTGTCCGTCGTGCAGGACCGCGAAGGTGAGGCACGACAGGACGCGCTGTCCGTCGAGCAGCACGGTGCACGCCCCGCACGCCCCCTGGTTGCAACCCTTCTTGGGGCCGGTGACGCCGACCTCGTCGCGCAGGGTGTCGAGGAGGCTGCTGCGCGGGTCGACGGCGAGCTTCAGGCGCTCGCCGTTGACGGTGAGGGAGACCTGTCGCATCGCTTCGGCGGCGGGCGTGCCCTCCGCCGGTGTCGCGGACAGGTACGAACCGGCCGCTACGGCGGCTCCGACGGCCAGTCCACCGCCGACCACGACGCGGCGACTGGGTTGTGGGGACACCTCGTCCAGCATGGAGTGCGCTCCTTTCTGTTCGGGCTTTCAGCCTTCGCCCTGGTCGTTCCGTTTACATCTGTCACTTCGACCGGTCTCGTGGCCACGCCGCCCCTCGGGGTGGGCGAACACCGCTGCGGGCACGGCGGGCTGTATGACGCAGCGGACGGCAGGCTGGTGCCGGCCGTCCGCATCACCTGCTGGCTGTGCCGCGGTTCGCACGCCTCACCGCGTGGCCGTTGCGACGTATGTCAGGTGAGGGTCCACTTCTGGTTGGCCTGGCCCTTGCACTGCCACCGGATCAGCTGGGTGCCGTTGGCGGTTGCCGCGCCAGAGGCGTCCAGGCACTTGCCCTTGAGGTCGGTGATGGTGCCGTCCGAGTGGACGGTCCACTGCTGGTTGGCGCCGCCGTGGCAGTCCCAGATGACCACCTTGTCGTCCTCGTTGTCGTCTACGGCGTCGAGGCACTTGTCGCCGTAGACGACGAGTTCGCCGCGCGAGGTCTGCTGGAAGGTCTGGTTGCGTCCGCCGGAGCAGTCCCACAACTGTGGCTTGGGGGTGGGGTTGATGCGGGCGTTCTTGTCGATGTCCACACAGCGGTTGGAAGCGGCGCCGACGAGGGCCGCGCCGTCGGTGCCGGGGATGCCCTGGACGCGGAGGGCGTCGATGTCGGGGGTGGTGCTGCCGGAGACCGCCGCGAACCTGACTGTGTTCGCCCCCTTGGCCAGGTGCGTGAGCAGGGAAACGGTCCGATAGGTGGTGGCCGAGCCGGTGGGCGGGAAGGCCACGACGTACTTGTACTGGCCGTTGACCTGGATGGTGGCCTTGCGGGCGGTGCTGCCGCCGTTGGCGTAGGTGATGTCGACGAGCTTGGTGCCCGCCGTGGAGGCGGTGACGTTGCTGAAGGTGGGGGTGGCGGCGGTGGTGGTGTCCTCGTACGTCGAGCCGGAGGCCTCGGTACCGGAAACGGTCAGCAGTACCGCGTCGTTCGCCGGGACGGAGGTGGTGTAGCTGGTCGCGAACGATCCGGCGTCGGTGCGGCTCCAGGCGTTGCGCACGGTGGCGGAGGCCGGGGTCAGGCCGAGGTCGGCCCAGCGGACGGTGATGTTCGCGTCGGAGCCGGTGCGGTTGAGCAGCATGACCGCGCGCTTGCCGGTGCCGGAGAGGACCTTGCCGTACACCCGCAGGCCCCGGGTGTCCTCGGCGACCTTGACGCCCTGCAGGCCGCGCGGGTCCTGGTTGACGGCGAGGACCTCGGGGTTGGTGAGGATGTCGCGGGTCTCCGCGCTCATGGTGGCGACGTTGTTCCCGGCCAGCAGGGGGGCGCCGGCGATCGACCACAGGCTCATATGCAGCCGGTTGCGCTGGGCGGTCATTCCGTTCACGCCGACCATCAGCATGTCGGGGTCGTTGTAGTACCCGGTGTGCTGGGCCGCGGGCTGCAGAGCCTCGTCGAAGTTGTAGTACATCTTGGTCAGCTGCGGGGTCTCGTCCTTCTGCAGGATGTCGACGCTGGTACGCCACAGGTCGCCGTATCCCGGCGCCCAGTTCCACGGCAGTCCGGAGCCCCACTCGCAGAACGACAGCACCAGCTTGCGACCGGTCACGGCCGAGGCGGCCTCGTTGGCGGCGGCGATCTGCTTGTACGTCGTCTCCTGGTCCAGGCCCTCCTTCTTGCCGCCGCAGAAGTCGATCTTCACGAAGTCGAAGCCCCAGCGCTGGAAGGTCTCCAGGTCCTGCTGGTAGTGGCCCTCCATACCGGTGTTGGGCGCCGCCGGCCGGGTGGTGGGGTGGTAGTAGCCGCAGCCGTCCTTGCCCGCGTCGGTGTAGATGCCGGCCTTGAGGCCCTTGCTGTGGATGTAGTCGGCGATCGCCTTCATGCCGCCGGGCCACAGGTTCTCGTCGACGACGATGTTGCCGTTCGCGTCACGGGCGCCCTGCCACCAGCCGTCGTCGAGGTTGACGTACTTGTAGCCGGCGGCGGCCATACCCGAGGAGACCAGGGCGTCGGCCTGCTGCTTGATCACGTTGTGGTCGATGCTGCTGAAGAAGCTGTTCCACGACGCCCAGCCCATCGGCGGCGGGGTGACACCTGTCTGAGAGGTGCTCACGGCAGCCGGTTCGGCGGACAGGGGCGCCGAAGACTCCGGCCGGTCGAGGGTGGCCAGGCCGGCGAAGGCGAGTACGGCGGCGAGCACCTGGACGGTGATGCGCCTGATCCAACTTCGTGCAGTGGTGTGGGACATGCGGCTCTCCAGGGGGAAGGGTTCGTTGAACGTTGTGGCGGCCAGTCCGTTCGCCAGTTCGGGGGCGAGCGGATCATGCGGACCGTGCCGCGGCCGCCGCGCAACAGCCGTTCTACGTCGGCGTGCGCGGGCGGGCGCGGCAGGGCCGGGTCGTGCGCGTTGCGTCCGCGCTCTTGAACAGCGGGGCCGCCGAGGCTCCGCGCCACGGTGTTACGGCGTGAGCTGGGCGAGGTTCACGGCGTTGGCCATCGCCTGATAGCCGGCGTCGTTGGGGTGTATGTGGTCAGAGTCATATGCGGGGTTGAGGCGGTCGGGGTTGCTTGGGTCCTGCATCACCTTGTCGAAGTCGATGAAACCGTCGAAGGCGCCACTGGTGCGGATCCACTGGTTGATGGCTTTGCGGATCTCGTTGCCGGAAACCGACCAGTAGTTGAACCCGTAGTAGGGCATGATCGTGCCGCCGATGATCTTCACGCCGGCGGCGTGGGCTTGGTTGATTACGCTCAGCAAGCCGTCCCTGAGAGCCTCGAAGGTCAGGCTGGACCCGTTCGGGCCGGCGTTGTTGCCGATGTCGTTGATGCCCTCCAGCAGGATCACGGTTTTGACGTTGGGCTGGCCGAGCACGTCCCGGCCGAACCGGCTCTTGAGGCTTGGGTTGGTCCACCCGGCGTCTGTCAGTATCCGGTTGGAGCCGATGCCGGCGTTCACGACGCCGAGGGTGGGGCCGCCGGAGGCGGAGTTCATGCGCCGGGCGAGGTAGTCGGGCCAGCGGCGGTTGGCACCCCAAGTGGAACCGACGCCGTCGGTGATGGAGTCCCCGACGCACACCAGGGTTCCGGTGGCGGTCGAGGAGATGACGTCCAGGCCTTCGAGGAAGTACCAGGACGACTTGTTTGTCGGGTAGTTGCCGAGGCCGTCTTCGGCGACGTGGTTGCCGGAGGCGACCCAGGCCCGCTGCTGTGCCTCATAGTGCCAAGTGGCGGCGGGGGACGTGCCCGACACGTGGAGGCTCACGAGCTGGTTTGTGTCCGCGGCCACGTCCATCGGGATCGGGTCGCTGGCGATGTCCTGCCCGGCGGGGATGGTGACGGAGGCGCTCTTATTGAAGAGGACGGTGCGATGGGTGCCGGGGACGGCGGTGCCGGGGGTGCTGCCTTCCCTGGCGAGGTCGACGGCGTCGATGGTCAGCGGTCCGGTGCTGTAGCGGTTGCTGAGTCGGACGCGGAGCTGGGACCCCGCGACGGTGGTGTGTGCGACCATGCGGATGCTCTTGTCGGTGAACGATTCACCGTTTTTCATCAGGCCGACGGTGTAGGTGCCGACCCGTGTGAGCGGGGCGGAGACCGGGGTGAGGGTCCAGCGCTGGTTGTCGCCTCCATTGGACGTCCACTGGATGATCTCGTTGCCGTCGTTAACCAACGACTGCTTGTTGTCGACGACCAGGCCGTTGGCGGCGTTGACAAGGTTGTAGGCGTCGCCGGCGGGCTGGAGCTTCCATTGCTGTTTGCCGGAGCCGTCGCAGGGGTTCTGGACGAGCTGCGGAATGAGGCTCTGCGGGGCGGGTGTGTCCAGACACAGGCCGCTGTTGGCGCTCCTGATGGTGTAGGCGCCGGAGCTGGTCCGGGTCAGCAACCATTGCTGGTTGGCTCCATTGTTCCACGTGTATTGGATCACGGGTGCGCCGGGGGCGGTCGAGGCGAGTTTGACGTCAATCAGCTTTTCGCTCGCGACGTTCGTCAGGGTGTATACGGTGCCGGAGACGGGAGCTGCCGAGGCCGCGTGGGCCGTAGCGCCGGTCCCGGTCAGGGCGCATGCCGCGAGGCCCATGCCGACCGGGACCGCGAGACGTCTGGTTATTCGCATGAGAACCTTTTTCTTGGGTCTTTGCGTGGTGAGGGGCCCGGCGCGGGGCATCCGAAGGTCCGGCAGTCCACCTCTTGCCGCCAGCCCCATGGCTTCTGCGTGATCAGCACGTGCGTTCTCGCCCGGGGTGCCGTCGATCCGCGCAGGTGTCTGCCCGGGACCACGGAGCTCGAAGGAGCGGGGTTCAGTGGGCAGGGCCGGGGATGGCGAACCAGACGGATTTGCCGTCGGCGGGGGTTGAGTAGAGGCGGGTGGGGTGGACTGCGCAACGGCCCCCGGAGAGCCGCGCGATGATGCCGAGACCCCGGCCGCCGTCCAGCAGCGTCCCCAGCTGGTCCGGGTCGGCTCCAGCGGCGAGCCGGGCGGCGATGATGTCGAGTTGGTCGCCGGTGTCTGCGATTTCGATCAACAGCGGGAGCCCAGCGTGGGAGACGATCCGCAGCTCGCAGGGGCCGGGCGCGTGGATGGTGGCGTTCGTAGCCGCCTCGGAGACCATGACGGCCAGGTCTTCCAGCCGGCCTGGATCGTTGATGTGCTCGGCGAGCTGGTCGAGCACGACCTGGCGGGCGTGCCGGACCGGGTGGGGTGCGCCGGTCAGGTCCCAAACAGTTGTGTGCCGCTCGTCCATCCGGTCAGCGGGGTCGGCTGTGCGGGGCGGGTCGGTGACGGAGTCGGGGGCGCTCACCACGGTGCCGCCTTCGGTGCGTGGCCGCGGACGACCGTCAGCCGCAGACCGATGATGCCGATGAGACGGGCGCGTTCCTCGGCCAGGTTCCGGGCGCCGAAGACCACGCACGTCCTTGCGGACACTGGTCTGGGACTGATCATGTCGCACGTCCTTCTCGGGAGGGAATGGCCCTGTCGCGCGAGCCGACTACACCGTGATCCTCGAGTGGCGGAGATCAGATCTGATGGCGTCGGCGACGGCCACACGGACAGAGGAGCGGCAGGGGGATGCCGCTGTTGGATGTGTCGAGGTGGGGCGGAGATCTCCTGGATGACAGGGGATCTCCGCCAACTTCCTAGACGGGGAGCTTCCACTTCTGGTTGTTACCGCCGTTGCAGGTGTAGATCTCAACCTCGACAGGGCTGGTGGCGAACGCCGGGACGTCCAGGCATCGCCCGGACTGTGTGCCGCGGAGGCTGCCGTCGGCTAGCTGCGTCCACTTCTGGTTGTATCCACCGTTGCAGGTGTAGATCTCAACCTTGGTGCCGTTCGTCGTGGCCTTCCTGGGGACATCCAGACAGAAGGTGCCGCCGATCCTGATCGTGTCGTCGGCCGGGTTGTAGGTCCAGGTCTGCGCGAAACTGTTGTTGCACTGGTAGGTCTTCACCCGAGTTGCATTCTCGAGCTTGCCTTCGGGGAGGTCCAGGCACATGTTCGAGATGCCCGAAGGGATGGCGCCGACACGCTTGGGGGTCGGATCGGTCCCGGGCGCGACCAAGAAGGCGTCGAACTGCTGCGTCTTGTATCCGCTCACTGCCGTCGCGTCAACGGAGTCGACCGTGCCCAGGCCGGCGCGGCCGTGAGCATAGGTCGAGTCGGTTACGCTGCCCAGCACTGTGCCGTCGACCTTGGCGGTGATGGTCGATCCCTGCATGGTCAGGGCGACGGAGTGCCAGCGGTTGGTGCCGAGGGCCGCTGTGGTGCCGCTCTTCAGGGTGGTGAAGTTCCACTCCTTGTCGCTCTTGAGGATCGACCAGGCACCCGTGTCGCTCACCCGCAGACGGTACGCCTCCAGGCCGTTGTTGTTCCTGCCCTGCATGCCCACGCGGCCAAGGAGTTCCACTGCGCCGGGTTGTTCCAGCATGGCGTCCGCACTGACGGTGTAGTTGCTCCACGCGTCGTCGCCCATGAAGGTGTACGGCGCGTCGTACTTCTCGTTGGTCCAGCGGATCGGCGTGGCCGTGGCCATCTGACGCAGGCACGTGCCCCCGCGTCCGCCACCGCAGGTCACGGTCTCGAAGGCGCCGTTCATGTCCGTGAAGTACTTCGGAGACTCGGTGATGCCCGGCGTCTGGAAGTCGTTGTACTGCGGCAGGCTCAGCGAGCCGACCGCCGGCGGTGTCGTCGCGGCCTTGCCTCCCCCGGCCTTCGTGGTCAGCGTGTAGACGCGGCCGGGCTTCAGGGTCACGGTGTACTTGCCGTCGGAGGGGGTGACATCGGTGGTGTGCGCAAAGTTGTCATCACCGTACGAACTGTCCGAGTTCGTGTTGACGTTCGTGGCCCACACGTGAACCTGACCCGTTGACAGCCCGCCGGTGACCTGGACATCCAGGGTCTGCTCGGCGGTGGCCTGCGTCGTCTCGATGATCGTGCTGTAGTGACCACCTTCGGGTGCTCGCAGCGTCACATAGCTGCCGTTGGAGCGGTCACCACCCAGATAGCCACTGGCGGAATCCTGGTACCGCCATCCGACCTCTGTGAACTGTGTCGTGTGGGCCATGACCCAGGTGGTCTTGCCGACCCGGTAGTGGCCCGACCAGGGCTGGTTGGCTGACACAAGTCCATTGAAGGCGAAGTAGGTGTTCGGGTAGAGCGCGCCTATCAGCGGCCAGTTGTAGTACGAGGTCATCCGACCGTCGATGTAGTCCCGGTTGAGAGCCCGCGCCACGTTCGCGGCGCCCGCCTCGGTGTCCTGTGATCCGTTCTCGCTGGCCCACAGTTGCTTTCCCATGTTCTGGGCCTTCTGGTTGCGGTTCCAGTCAGACAAGGGATCTGTTGTGTTGTACTCGGGGCAGGCGGTGGTCGCGTGGTTGTTGCCGATGGCTGCCGTGCCCGAGTAGCCGCACGGGTAGTGCACGCCGATGACGTCCACCGCCTCCCGGAACGCCGCGTTTCTCTCCATCTCGTCGACGACATCCCAGTTGTGCTCAGCTGCCACGACCTTGGTCGCGTAGCCCTTCGACTTGAGGGCGTTCTTGAGGTCGACGAACCACCAGGCTTTCCACCCCCGCTCGTTCCAGCCGCCGAGATAGTCGATCTCCAGGTTGTTCTGCTTTGCGCAGTCCATCCAGCGCATCAGGTAGTCGATCGTGTCGTTGGTCCAGAAGTCCCCGCCGCCGACCCAGCCCGGTGCGCCCCAAGCCAGGGCGGAGAACGTGATGTTCGGGTTTCGGGCCTGGGCCTCGCGGGCCAGCCACCACTCATAGCCGGCGTCGCAGTCCACCTTGCCCCTGGTGTGCTCGTGGCTGGGTTCGGCGCCGTCGGTGGAGTTGGTGTCCCCTCCGATCTCAAGCTTGAGTGCCTGCAGCGAGGCGCCGACGCCGGGCTTGAACAGGTAGTCCAGGATCTGGCTGCGCTGCGGTTCGGGATAGTCGACCAGCAGTCGAGTGTTCCCTCCACCTCCGCTGATCGCGCCGGCTCCGTCGAACACCCGGCCCGGCTTGGTGCCGTCGACGGTGATCGATGTCGAGACTGCGGCGTATGCGCGGGGAGTCGCCACCCCGGATATCACGCTCAGTATCATCGCCATAACTGCGAACAGGGCATAATGGCCCCGGGATATTCGAAGCACGCTGGCTCCTTACGACTTCGAGGGGTTGGGATGCGCACCCGCCCCGATGCCCTGACCCCCGGCGGCGGCGCGGCGCCGTGATGGCCGTTGTCCACTGACGGCAAGGGGGATGAGCTAGGGTTCGGGCCGGGGCGGTGCAACCGTCTGTGGCAGGACTGGCACTCGTACGGCTCGCAGTGTTGGGTCCGGATTTACCTGGGCGTCTTGCATGGCCAGAAGCATGAGCATGGCCCACGGGCTCGACCATCGACAAACCGAAGCCGTACATGGACATTCGCAAGGCGCGATGCAGGCGTCGGGCGGTGTGCACAACCGCGTCGGTCCAGGGGGGTCAAGCGGTGAGCCGCTTGAACTGCTGGTTGGTGCCGGTTCCGCACTTGAGCTGGATGAGGCGGATGTCCCCGGCGGAGCCCTCCGGGACCTCCAGGCAAAGTCCGCTGTGCCGGGCTACCAGGCGGTAGTAGCCGTTGCCCTGATCCTCGAACTTCCATTGCTGGTTGTGGCCGCTGCCGCAGTTGTACTGGTTGACGAAGGCCTTTGCGGTGGAACCACCCTCGACATCCAGGCACTTGCCGCTGTGCTGGGCGAGGATGCGGTAGTAGCCGCCGCCCGCGTCCTCCAGACGCCACTGCTGGTTGAGGCCGCCGTTGCAGTCGAATTGGATGACGTGGGCGTTGTCGGCCGCGGAGTTGTCCTTGACGTCGACGCAGTTGTCGCTGTGCCGGGCCACGAGGTTGTAGTAGGGGCCGCCGCCCACGCCCTTGACCGTCCCCGCCGCCGCGTCGATTTCGACCTTGGGGTACCAGGGCAGGTTCATGGTGGTCTTGGTCGGGAAGGTCAACGGCAGCCAGACGTACGTGGAGTCGTTGACGGGGCCCTTCCCGTTCATGGCGGCGCCGGCCCACCGGTCGCCCATGTACAGGAACGAGGTGTTGCCCGACGTGCCCTCGATGGGCAGGACGAACGTGGTCTGGGAGTTGTAGGCGATGCCGTCACCGACCTCCTTCATCTCCGTCCAGGGGCCGGCGATGCTGGCGGCGGTGGCGTACATCTGCTGGTTGGGATTCCAGCCGCTGAGGCCGGAGGTCAGCATGAAGTAGACACCGTCACGTTTGAACAGCGCCGGGGCCTCCCGCTTCTGGCCCGGCCAGGGGTTGGCGACCAACGGATTGTCGGCGTACCCGGTGAAGTCGGCGTTGAGCTTGTAGATGCGCAGGTCGGCGTTGTCCTGGGCGGCCGTTACGTGGTAGGCGGTCTCACTTCCGTCCGCGTTCTTGTCCACGTACAGCGTCATGTCCCGGGACTCAGTGGTCTGGGTGGTGTCGTTGCCACTCGGCGGCTGGAAGCTGCTCAGATAGTCATAGGGACCCTCGATCTTGTCGGAGACGGCGACGGCGGCCCTCGACTCGACGTAGTCCGTGGCGTTCTCCTTGTGCATCCACATGACGAACTTCTTGGTGGTGCTGTTGTAGATCACCTTGGGACGCTCGATCTTGGCGGACTTCAGCTCGGGATCGCTCGCCTGGTTGAGGGCATCGCCTACCCACTCCCACTTCTTCAGGTCGGCCGACTTGTAGACGGAGACGGCCTTGAAGGTGTAGTTCGGGTGGCGGTTCTCACCGAACCAGTAGTAGTAGCCATCGGTGTGCTTGATCATCCCGCCGCCGTGTGCGTCGACCGGGTCGCCATTGGTCCCGATGAAATCGTTGGGGTTGTCCAGGGTGACCGGGGCGGCCTGGGCGGGCGGCGCAACCACCAGTAGTGCGAGCACGCTGGCGCAGGCAGCCAGCAACGGCGTGAGAAAACGTCTGAGCATCGTTGCTCCTTCGTGAACGGGAGGGCGGCTTCGGGAAGGAGAGTCGAACCCACCCTCGGGCGGCTCTTGGTCCCATTCGTCGATCTGTGCTGGGCTTGATCGGGAATGAGGGTTGACCCCACCCTGGTCAGGGGCTGACATGCCGTGCGGGGTGGGGCCAAGATCGAGGGATTGGAAGTGGGGTGCGTCCGCTGTCGGCCTTCGGCCGAGTCCCGTTCAGCGGACTTCCCGGAGGTGTTCGACGGCAGCTCGGCAGGATTCTGGCGAGGCCGTCGTCACCGCAGTCGGCGACGCCGTCATCGGCGCCCCGCCGGCGGCTGCTGGTGCGGGACAGATGGGGGTTCGTCGGCTGCGAGAGGGACTCAGGTGAAACGAGGGATGCAGTCCGGGCAGATGGAGAGCGTCCGGTCGGGGGCGCTCGACCACTGGATGAGGCCCACGGAAATGGGGGCGTCTGTCCAGCGGTTGCACCTGCAGCAGAGGTCGGCATTCATCTGTCCGGAGTCTCCTGCTCTTGATCGGGATGGATGTCGTGGGGCGTGGGCGCTCGTGCTGGAGAGGGACAGCTGCCGCTCTGTGTTCAATACCCGCTCCAGGGGAATGAGGGTGGGAAGGCGGAACGGGGGGCAGCGCGAGCCGACTATCAGCCCTTGTTGGCGCCGAGGGTGAGCCCGCTGACGAACTGGCGCTGCAGCACGAAGTACACGATCAGGACCGGGATCGCGGTGAGCAGGGCGCCGGCGGCGATCAGGTTGGGATCGGTGAAGTACTGCCCGGAGAGGTTGTTCAAGGCCGAGGTGATCGGCATGTTCTCGCCGGTCGAGATCAGGACGATGGCCCAGAAGAAGTCGTTGTAGATCCAGATGGACAGCAGCGTGGCCAGGGCCGCCATCGCCGGGCGGCACAGCGGCAGGGTGATCTGCCAGTACTGACGCCATACCGAGGCGCCGTCCACCAGCGCGGCCTCGGTCAGCTCGTGCGGCAGGGAGCGCATGTAGTTGCTGAGCACGAAGGCGCAGAAGCCGGACTGGAAGGCCACATGGATCAGCACCAGGCCGAGCGCGGAGTCGTACAGCTTGCCGCTCATCGTGATGCCGGGCAGGTCGACCAGCAGATACAGCCGGTACAGCGGGGTGATGATGACCTGCTGCGGCAGCAGATTGCCGGCCGTGAAGACCAGCAGCAGCGCCAGGTTGAGGCGGAAGTCGAAGCGGCTGACGTAGAACGCGACCATCGAGGACAGGAACAGCGTCAACAGCACCGCCGGCACGGCGATCAGCAGCGTGGTGCCGAAGTAGTGCAGCATGTCCGACTGCTGGAAGGCGTTGGTGAAGTTGTCGAGGCTCAGTTTGTCGGGCCAGGACACGTAGCCCTTGGTGCTGGTCTCTCCGTACGGGCGCAGGGCCGCGAGGATCGCCCAGAGCAGCGGGGCGAGCCAGGCCAGTGCGGTGCCGGCAAGGAAGATGTGCAGCAGGATCCGGGCCGGGCGCAGGGGGGTGCGCTGCTTGCTGAGCGCGGCGGGGAAGGTGCTCACGATCGCCGCTCCTTCCGGAAGGTGGCCACCAGGTACGGGATGATCACGGCGAGCGAGATCAGCAGCAGCACGACCGCGATGGCGGAGCCGTATCCGATGCGGCTGGACTCGCCGATGATGTTGTTGGTCACGAGGATCGAGAGCAACTCAGTGCCTTCGGCGCCCTTGTTGAAGACGAAGACCAGGTCGAAGGCGCGCAGGGCCTCGATGATCGTGACGACCAGGACAATGGTGTTGGTGGGCCGCAGGGTGGGGAAGACGACGTTCTTGAACGTCTGCCATTCGTTGGCCCCGTCGAGCGCGGACGCCTCCCGCAGCGCGGGGTCGACGCCCTTCAGGCCTGCCAGGTAAAGGATCATAAGGTAGCCGGTGTGCCGCCAGCACGCGGCGACCAGCACGGCCCAGAGGTTCAGGTCGGGGTCACCGATCCAGTCGATGTAGTGACCGGGCTTGTTGGCCCCGATGAGGCTGTTGATCAGTCCGGTATCGGGGTTGTAGACGAGCTGCCAGACGAAGCCGATGACGGCGAAGGACATCACAACGGGCAGGAAGAAGGCCGCTTGGTAGACCCTGCTGAACCGGATCTTCTTGTCCAGCTGTACCGCCAGGAACATCCCCAACGGCATGGGTACGAGGATCAGAACAGCGAGCCAGATGACGTTGTGCTGCACGGCGGGCCAGAACTGCGGGTTGCTGGTGAACAGTTCCCTGAAGTTGTCCAGCCCGACCCACTTGATCGAGTCGAAGCCGATGCCGTCCCAGGTGGTGAAGGCCAGCCCGACCGAAGCCAGCGCGGTGACCCACACCAAGGCGATGTGCAGGACGGTCGGCACGCCGACCATGAGCCAGAGAGTGAACCGGTCGCGTCGGGTCAACAGCCGTCGGTGCCCCTGTCGTACCCGCCGGCTCCTCCCCTTTGCCAACTGCGTCTCCGGGGGCCCCGGGGGCGGGGACGGGGGATTCGTCGCCCCCGGGGTGCTCGTGATTTCGGTCCCGGTACCGGTGTTCCGTGTGACAGTCATGAGGAAGCGAAGATCCTCTTCTTCTGGCGCTCGATCGACGAGAGCAGGCTGTCGATCCCCTTCGGATCGCGGATGAACTTCTGCAGCGCGGGCTGCATCACCGTGGCGGTGAAGTCCGGGCGGCTGTCGCGGTCCATGAACTGCGTCAGGTGCTTCGCGCCGGAGATCATCTCGTACGCCTTCTTCTGCAGCGGGGTGTACGAGGAGGTGTCCGCCGTCCTGGAAGCCCCGACGACACTCGGGTCTGACTTGAGGTAGAGCGCCTCGGCCTCCGGCGTGCCCAGATACTCCAGCAGCTTGACAGCACCGGCCTTGTTCCTCGGGGCCTTGGAGAGCATGAAGCCGTCAGTCGGCGCCTCGACGGTGTCCTGCCCGTACGCCGGGTCGATCTCCGGGAAGGCGAAGAAGTCGAGGTCCTCCAGGGCGGCCTTGTCGGTGAACTGCTGGGCCACGAAGGTGCCGAGGAGGTACATGCCGGCCTTCTTGGAGGCGAGCGTCTGGGCGGCGTCCTGCCAGGTGCGGCCGACGGCGCCCTCCTGGTGGAACGGGAGGATCTCGGCCCACAGGTCGAAGGTCTTGCGCACCTTGGCGTCGGTCCAGGAGGCCCCGCCGGCCATCAGCTCGACGTGGAAGTCGTAGCCGTTGGCGCGGAAGTTGATCTGGTCGAAGGTGCCCATCGCGGGCCAGGCGTCCTTGTCGCCAAAGGCGATCGGGACGAGCCCGTCCTTCTTCATCTGCTTGCACAGGGCAACGAAGTCGTCCCACTTGGTGGGAACTTCGTAGCCGTACTGCTTGAAAACGCTCTTCCGGTAGAACAGCGCCCAAGGATACGTGTACAGCGGGACGAAGTAGTGCTTGCCGTCCTCGCCCTGGCTGAGCACCTTCATCGCGACGGGGAAGTTGCTGCCGATGGTCTTCCACACGTCGTCGATCGGCGTGGCCAGGCCCTTGGCCGCGAAGAACTGCATGCGGTATCCGGCGAACCAGTGGAACACGTCGTCCGGCGTGCCCTGCAGGTAGGAGTTGATCTGCTCCTGGAAGGTGTTGTGGTCCTTGGTGTTCACGTCGACCGTGATGCCGGACTTCTTCTTGTAGGCCGCGTAGATGTCGGCGAACGCCTTCTTCGGCACAGCGTCCGACGCGTTGGAGCCGACCGTGACGGTCTTCGGGTCAGTCGCCGTGGCGCTGCCGCCGCAGGCGCTCAGCAGGGGAAGGCCGGCGCCTAGCGCTACCGCCCCGCCCAACCCCCGCAGCAGCGTGCGTCGATTGAGGCCGGGAGTGGAGAGACCAGAGGAAGAGAGTTGCATGACGACTCCTGAGGCAGAGCGGCGGTCACGGGAGGGCACAAGGTCGATCAGAAGCAAACGAGATCAAACAGTGGGCCCCATGAGAGCGGTTCGACCTACCGAACGTCAAGAGGTGCGCATCACCTTTCTCTGGCCCCTACGAAACCGGTGACCTGGGGAAAACGCTTTCCCCGGGTGCCAGTTGTGGGATTCCCGCAGGCTGGTGCGATGGGTGCGCTCCCATGGTGCGAAGGCGCCTGTGTCGCACATCGAGCAAGCAGCCTCAAGACATGCAAAGAGCCTGAACATGGTTGCCGGCGGCGGCCCAGGCCTGCTCCTGGGCCTCTTGGTGCCAAGTGGTGCCGGGAAACGTGCCCGACAGGTGGAGGCTCACGAGCTGGTTTGTGTCCGCGGCCACGTCCATCGGGATCGGGTCGCTGGCGACGGCCTGCCCGGCGGGGATGGTGACGGAGGCGCTCTTGTTGAAGAGGACGGTGCGATGGGTGCCGGGGACGGCGGTGCCGGGAGTGCTGCCTTCCTTAGCGAGGTCGACCGCGTCGATGGTCAGCGGTCCGGTGCCGTAGCGGTTGCTCAGCCGGACGCGGAGCTTGGATCCTGCGACGGTGGTGTGTGCGACCATGCGGATGCTCTGGTTGGTGAAGGATTCTCCGTTGGACATCAGGCCGGCGGTATCGGTGCCGACCCGGGTGAGCGGGACGGAGACCGGGGTGAGGGTCCAGCGCTGGTTGTCGCCTCCATTGGACTGCCACTGGATCATCTCGTTTTCGTCTTCATCCAACGACTGCTTGTTGGCGGCGACCAGGCCGTTGGCGGCGTTGACAAGGTTGTAGGCGTCGCCGGCGGTCTGGATTCTTCCATTGCTGGTTGCCGGAGCCGTCGCAGGGGTTCTGGACCAGCTGCCGAGTGGAGCTCTGCGGGGCGGGAGTGTCCAGACACAGGCCGCTGTTGGCGCTCCTGATGGTGAAGGCGCCGGAGCCGGTCCGGGTCAGCAGCCATTGCTGGTTGGCCCCGTTGTGCGAGGGCCACTGGACGACGGGTACGCCGGGGGCGGTCGAGCCGTATTTGACGTCCATCAGCATGCCGCTCGTGCGTTCGTCAGGGTGTAGACGGTGCCGGAGGCAGGGCCTCCGAGGCCGCATGGGCCGTAGCGGCGGTCCCGGTCAGGGTCCAGGCCGCAAGGCTCAGGCCGACCGGGACTGCGAGAGATCTGGAGAATCGCAAATGAGAGCCTCTTCCTTGAGTCTTTGCGTGACGAAGGGGGCCGACGCGGGGCGGCCGAGGTTCGCGGGCTTTCGAAGCGGTGGTGCATCGGCGCGCGGCAGTCGGTGTCGCGTTCGCGGGTGGCCCGGTGCGAGTTGTCGGCCGCCAAGAACCGCTGCGCGGTCTTCGCGTCGCGCTTGGAGCCCGACAGGGAAGCGGCGGTACGCCGCCGCGGGGATTTCCGCTAGCTGGACTTCCACTTCTGGTTGTCGCCGCCCCAGCACAGGTCATAGACCTGGACCGGGACGTTGTCGTGGCCGAACTCGGGAACGTCGAGGCAGCCGTTGCCATCGACATTGCGCAGGATGCTCGTGTATGGAGTCGAGGGCGACGGACTTCCGGTCACTCGCCGTGCCGCTGCCGCCGTAGGCGCTCAGCAGGGGATACCCGCGCCGAGCCCAACCGCCCCGCCCCCGCAACAGTGTGCGGCGGTCGGGGCCGGGAGAGGAAAAGCCGGAGGAAGAAAGCTGCATGGCGACTCCTGGGGCAGAGCAGCGAGCCCATGGGTTGCAGACCAAGGGCATAAAGACGATCAGAAGCGAACGAGACCAAACAGGGGCTTTATGAGATCCGTTCGGCCTACCGAACGTCAAGAGTCGTGCATCCCTTTTTCTGACCCTACGAAAACCCATGACCTGGGGAAACTGCTTTCCCTGAGCGCCGTTGATGGATCCCCGCAGGCCGAGGGTGGCGGGTGCGCTCCCATGGCTCGACTCGGCCTGCCTTGCGCATCGAGCGAGAACCCGTGAGATACACCGGGAGTCTGAATTTGATTCAGACTCACCCCCGCGTCGGCGCTCGGAGACGCGTGGGCTGTCGAGCGAGAGGGCTTCACGGCCACGACATGCCGGTCTGTGAGGCGCGGCAGCCGCACATCGGGCACGGCCGATGTGGCGAACATTGCCGATCCAAGAGGAAGACGCGGGCAGCGAATGGACACGCTTGCTCAGCAACGTGGCCCTCTCTGTCCTGGACGAACACATCGCCCAGGGCCCGGGAGGTCCGGCGAGCACCTTCAACGACCGCCAGAAGCGCCGCCGTCGCGGGCTGCCGAACTACCGGCTGATCCGTTACGCGGACGACTGGTGCCTGGTCGTGTCGGGCACCAAGGCCGACGCGGAGTTACTCAAGGAAGAGGCCGCCCAGGTCCTCTCCACGATGGGCTTGCGTCTGTCGCCGGAGAAGACGCTGGTCACCCATATCGACGAGGGCCTCGATTTCCTTGGCTGGCGCATCCAGCGCCATCGCAAGCGAGGCGCCAACAAGCACTACGTCTACACCTACCCCGCCCGAAAGGCCCTCGCGGCCGTGATGGCCAAGGTCAAGACGCGGTGCCGCAGAACAGGCACGGACGTGCCGTTCGACACCCTGCTCATCTGTCTCAACCGGATGCTGCGGGGCTGGTGCGCCTACTTCCGGCCGGGAGTGTCGAGCGCCGTCTTCCAATACCTGAGCTCATACGTCTGGGGCCGGGTGATCTGGTGGCTTCGGCGCAAGCACCCCCGGATGAACTGGAAGGACCTGCGCCGTCGCTTCTGCGGCGGCGGCTGGTGGCCGGCCAGCGAGGAACGGGAACTGTTCAGCCCGGCGAAAGTGCACACCACGCGCTATCACTACCCGCGGATCAGTCATTCCCTCCCCATGGCCGATCACGGGATGAGGACAACCCTCAAGAAATCACCGGGGCTTGTGGAGCGCCCGTTGCGTTGAGAGGCGCACGGCGGGTGCGGGAAGCGGCCCGGAGAAACGGCCCGGCCGAAAGGCCGGGACCGCGCTCCGGGCCGACTTCACGCCATGGATCTGGAAGACCCCGGCTTCCACCACAGCGTGCTCGCCGACTTCCGCGAGCACCTCACCGAAGACGGCCGGGCCGACCGCCTCCTCGACCTGGCACTCGCCCGCCTGAAAGAGGCAGGGCTGGTAAGCGAGCGCACTACGCAGCGTACCGACTCCACCCATGTCGTGGCCGCGGTGCGCGACCTGACCCGGCTGGAACTGGTCACCGAGGCGGTCCGTGCCGCGCTCGAAGAAGTAGCCCGCACAGCCGGACACCTGCTTGTCGGCCTGGTCGACGAGGAATGGGGACGCCGCTACGGCCGCCCGGTCCGCCTGAGGCTTGTCCCGTAAATGGTCTCTGACTGGGTGCGGACGTGGTCGGTGGTCAGTCCGGCCGCTCTCCTATCCGGCGAGGTTGAGGTTGTGCAGGCGGGCGATGCCGAGCATGGCGTGGTGGACGCCGTCGCCTTTGAGGCGGCAGTCGCGGAGGATCTTCCAGGTCTTCATGCGGGCGAAGACGTGCTCGACGCGGGCGCGGACCTGCTTGTGGGACTTGTTGTGGGCCTGCTTCCAGTCGGCCAGCTCTTCGCCTTTGCGGCGGCGGTGGGGCATGAGGAGTCCGGTGCCGGGATAACCGCCGTCGGCGATGGTCATGGTGTTGCCGACGGCGGCTTTCGCACCGGATTCCTCCCATGCCTTGCAGTCGTTGCGGTTGCCGGGCAGGGGTCTGCCGACGACCACGACGAGGCGGGTGTCGGCGTCGATGACGACCTGGTGGTTGGTGGAGTACCGGTAGTTTTTGGACTGCTCGGCAACCGTGTGGTCACGGGTGGGCGCCAGGGTGCCGTCCACGATGAGCACCGTGTCCTTGCGGAATCGCTTGCGGGGTTGGAGGGCGAGGAGCGGGCCGAGGTGGTCGATGATGCGGTCGGCCGCAGACTTCGAGACACCGAACAGCCGGGCGAGCTGGCGCATCGTCAAGTTTGTCCGCCAGTAAGCCGCCACGAGCAGAACTCGATCCTCCAACGGAAGGCCCCACGGGCGCCCCTTACGGACCGGATCTGCACCTTCACGCCGCAGCGCGGTCACCAACTTGCCGAAGGAACACGGGCTCAGCCCCGTGAACGGGGCTATCCAAGACGGCTCCGACGCCGTGATCACACCAGCCACAGCAAGATCATCTCACCCGCGACCAGTAGTTACGGGACAAGCCTTAGTGGCTGGGCCCAATCACTGGCTCCCCGGGGCGATCGGCACCAGCCGCGTCCGCCCTCCACCATCACCGTGGCATAAATCCGCAGGTCAGCACCATGGGCACGACCAGCCATGTTTTATGGCTCCTGCCCAGGACTCGAACCTGCGGCCAAGCCGCTGCGGTGCGCACCATCCCGCTGCCCCGTTCCCAGAGCGGCGGGACCGATCGCCTGTTGCGTAGGACTCGTCTTCCGTCAGCTCCACCGACGCGCGGTATCAGTCCGTCGAAACCTTCGCGTGCTCCGCGAGAAGGTTGACCGTCGGCGCTTCGATGAGGACTTCTGTTTTCGCCTTGTGCCGACTTGGGGACTCGAACCTGCGGCCAGTGCCGTCTGCCGCGTCAGCCGGATAACTGCTACTGCCTGCGCCATCCCTTGTTCCCAGATCTGGATACAGGGACAAGAACCTGCGCGGGTCGTTCCGACACAGTGCCGTGCGCGATCACCCTGTACGTGGGGAACACGAAGCGCCGGCCACTCCCCCCGGCCACCCCCGCCGAGGCGCGAATGACCACGTCAGCGCCGGCCACAAGTAGCGTCTACGTACGTTCCGGAGTCGACCTCCCGCCTGCCAGCCACAGTCGAGGCCACAACCTCTGGTCTCCCCCATCCCAGCAGGCCGCCTACTGCGCGCAACGGCCCTGTACCGCTCCTTGCCCTCAGTCATGTGGACACCAGGATCGGGTCACACGCCGACGCCGCCCCGCTGACCTGCACAGACTTCTCCGGGAGCGTTCAAGACCTCGATGCGTCGTCCACCCGGACCGGGATCCCTCGCAGTCAAGGGGACATTTACTGGACCCCAAGAGGGGGCCGTCCGCACGACCCCACATGAACCGATGGGAGCACCCCGACCCCTTGACCAGAAAAACGGGGAGCACCAGGCCCCAGCCCGTGGGAGCAGCCGCAGCTCGACCCGATTGGGCGACCCGTGGTCAACCACCGATTGACCGCGATCGCGGCGCTTGGGAGCGATGGGAGCACGGGGAGCGGAAGAGCGCTCCCACACCGCGCCCGGACACGCAAAAGGGGCCATCCAAAGATGGCCCCTCACCTGCGACAACGCAGAAACACGCTGTCGGGACGACAGGATTTGAACCTGCGACCCCTTGACCCCCAGTCAAGTGCGCTACCAAGCTGCGCCACGTCCCGATGCCCGTTGGACCTGCGGTTTTGCCCGGCCGAACGTGCATCAGAAGAATACCGCACTTCGACCGGTGGTCACGAACCTCTTTCGCGCCCCGCCCCTGGCCAGGGGACCACCGATCCGGTCAGCCTGTCCGCATCTGCCCCAACTCGGGGTGCGCGTCGAGCAGCTTGCGCGGCGCGGCCTGGCGCCAGGAGTCCAGCAGGATCGCGGACAGCTCCTCTTCGTCCTCCAGCGCCGCCAGGCGCACTCGCAGCCAGGCGTAGTTGTCGTCGTGCCCGTCCCGTAGGAAGAATTTCCCGGGCTCGGAGAGGATCAGCTCCTCCCGGTCCTCCTTGGGGCACTTCACCCCCATCACCTTGTCGTCGTCATCGAGCGAAGCGAAGATCCTCCCGCCGCTCTCCAGACGGAAGGTGGGCATGCCCCCAGGAGAGCTTCTCCATCGCCCCGGGGAGCGAAAGTGCGAGTCTGCGTACGTCGTCGGCAGTGGCCATGCAAAGACCGTATGACGCGGCACTGACACTCGCCCGGCGGTCCGCCACCGCGCCTCGCGTTCAGCGGCCTGGGCACCGCGCACACCCAGGATGCGCCGCCACAGAGGCACTTCCGACCCATCGCCCCCTGTCAAGCGTGCGCCTACGCGGTGTGACGCATCAGGGAAAACGCTTTCCGGCCCCGTACCACCCTCCGCCGGGGGTGGTACGGGGGCTCATTGATGGGATCGGTCCCTGTGCTCACTCCTGCGCGGACGCCGCGCCGAGCAGGCGCCGGATATGGCTGGTGGCCTCGCGGAACTCCGGCCGTCCCATCGTCTCGATGTAGTTGCGCTCGGCGGGCAGCCCCACCTCGATGATCTCGGTGATGGTGCCGGGCCGCGGGCTCATCACCACCACCCGGTCGGCGAGGTAACACGCCTCCGAGATGGAGTGGGTGACCAGCAGCACGGTGGTGCCGGTCTCCCGCCAGATGCGGTTGAGCTCCATGTTCATCTGTTCGCGGGTCAGCGCGTCCAGCGCGCCGAACGGCTCGTCCATCAGCAGCACCGGCGGCTCGTGCAGCAGCGCCCGGCACAGCGCCACCCGCTGCTGCATACCGCCGGACAGCTCGTGCGGATAGGCGTCCTCGAAACCGCTGAGACCGGTCATCTCGATCAGTTCGTCCGCGCGCCTACGGGCCGCGTCTCCCGGCATCTTGCGCATTTCGGCCTGCAGCAGGATGTTGCGCCGCGCGGAGCGCCACTCCAGCAGGGCCGCGCGCTGGAATACGTATCCGATGTCGGGGCGCGCGCCCCGCACCCGCTCGCCGTTCAGCAGGACTTCGCCCGCTGACGCCTTCAGCAGCCCGGCGACCAGCTTGAGCAGCGTCGACTTGCCGCAGCCCGATGGGCCGACGATGGCGACGAACTCCCCCGCCGCGACATCGAGGGAGACGTCGCTGAGCGCGGTGACGTCCCGGTTCTTCGTACGGAAGCGGACGGCGACGTCCTCGATGCCGACCGCCGGCGTCGCCCTGGCCGTGGCTGCCTCGCTGTCCTTGTTCATTTCCAGCGGCTCCCGCACCGTTGTGTCCCTTGCCATCGTCATCCCTTCAGCGCGCCGGCGCTGTCCATGTAGTCCGCGGGTGCCTTGGGGCTCTTGACGAGACCCGCCTCGGCGAAGACGTCGATGGTCTGCTGCCAGTCGGCCTCGGCGTTGACTCCCGGTGCCTTGCCCTTGGTCGCGTCGGTGTGCAGCAGGGTCAGCGTCGTCTTGAACTGCTCGGCGAGGACCTCCTTGGGCGGCAGCTGCTCACTCGCGCCCTCCATCGCCGCGACGGCCGGGTCCGGTGCCTTCTCCGCGGCGGCGAAGGACTCGCTGACGGCCCGCACCATCCGCTTGGCGACATCGGCCTTGCCTGTCAGGGTCTTCTGGCCCGCGATGAGGCCGTTGGAGTAGAAGTTGAGGCCGTTCTCCGAGAAGCGCAGGTAGCCGACGTCCTTCTTGGCCTTGTTCTGCATGGTCGGGCCCTGGTCGCTGGCGTAACCGAGCAGTCCGTCCGTCTTTCCGGAGATCACCGCGGCGATCTTGCCCGCCGGGTCGGTGTTCTGGACCTTGACGTCCGACTCCTTGAGGTTGTTCTTCTTCAGGAAGATCGGGAAGGTCTTGGAGAGTGCGTCACCCGCGGTTCCCGCGATGGTCTTGTCCTTGAGGTCGGCGGGCGTCTTGATGCCCTTCGACTCGAAGAACTGCACGGAGGAGGGCGTGGTCTGCAGAAAGACCCCAAGGCTCTTCACCTTTACGCCCGCGTCGACGCCGGAGAGCAGGGCGGGGGTGTCAGCCCAGCCGAAATCGGTCTGTCCGGCGCCCGTTGCCTGGACCGTCTTCTGGGAGCCCTGGCCCGCCTGGATGGTGAGATCGATGCCGTGCTTCTCAAAGATCTTCTGCTGCTTGCCGTAGTAGAACGGCGCGTGTTCTCCGTACGGGTACCAGTTCAGCGTCAGCGTCACCTTGTCGAGCTTCTTGCCGGACTCGCTCGTCGTCTTGTCGGAGCCGTCCTCACCACAGGCCGTGGCGACCAGGAGCAGCGGAACGAGGCCGATGGCAATTCTGCGGGCAGTCATGGCTGGTCCTATCTAAGGGGCCGGTCGTAGGGCAGGGGGCCGCAGGAGCTGCGAGTCAGTACGCGGTGGTGACACTCGCGTCGCGGCGGCTGGCGTGCCACGGGAGCAGGAGCTTCTCGGCGATCTCCACGAGAACGAAGAGGATGACGCCGATGAGCGACATCACGAGCAGCCCCGCGAAGAGCATCGGCGTGTCGAGGTTTCCGTTGGCCTGGAGGATCACGTACCCCAGTCCCTCGTTCGCGCCGACGAACTCGCCGACGACGGCACCGGTCACCGCGAGCGTAACGGCCACCTTGAGACCCGAGAAGAGATGCGGCAGCGACGCCGGGAAGCGGATTTTGACGAAGGTCTGCCAGGGGCTCGCGCCCATGGTGGCGGACAGTTGGAGCATTTCCGGGTCGACCGCCTTGAGCCCGGTCACCATCGAGATGACGACGGGGAAGAAGGCAATGAGCACGGCGATGAGGATTTTCGGCGTGATGCCGAAGCCGAGCCAGACGACGAACAGCGGCGCGATCGCGATCTTGGGCACGACCTGGGCAAAGAGCAGGATCGGGTAGAGGGTTCGCTCGACGGTCGACGAGTAGACCATGACCACCGCGGCGAGTACGCCGATACCGACGGCGATCACAAAGCCGAGCAGTGTCTCGTACGTGGTGACCCAGGTGTGCTCCCAGAGGTAGGCGGTCTTGCCGGTCAGGACGTCGAACGTCGCGCCGGGCGAGGGGACGAGATAGGGCTCGACCAGTTCGGCGGCGGCGATGACCCACCACACACCGAAGCAGGCCAGCAGCAGCGCTACGGGCCGCCAGCTCTGGTCGGCGGCACGGATGGCCCGCTCCCGCGCGCCTGGCTTGCTCCGCTGGGCGACACCCGCCACTTTCGCGGGCGTTGCCTTGGTGATGCTCTGGCTCACGGTCAACTCCTCTGGGCTCCGGACCGGTCAAGAAGAGCCGTCTGGGACTGAGTTGGGACGGGTGGGCAGTGCGTGGGGACTGCGGTGTGAAAACGGTTCCAGAAAGCGCTTTCTGACGAGGTGTCGCCACGCTATTGACTACCTGTACGCAGGGTCAATAGGCCGGCCCGAAGTTTCGGGGGATGCAGTGAGTGAACGTGCGGCACGGGCCCACTCGACCCTGCGCGCCCAGCGCTCCCGCGCCATCCTGCGTACGGGGCGGCCCGCGAACTGCTCGCCCGGACGGCACGGACGGCCCGGACCGTCGGCTTCACTCAGTCCACCCGTCCCGCCTGCGTCTTCGCGGTGACCGATACGGGAACTCTCCCCGCCGCTGACCGCCATGGGGCAGGACCTCATGGCGGTCAGCGGTGGGGAGGTGGTCCTGCGCGCCTGCGTGGCGCCGCCGCCTCCGCCTCCCCGGGCTCAGTCCTCGTCCGGCACCTCAGCGGTGGTGAGCAGGTGCTGAACGAGCGTCATCAGCGTCCCGATCCCCGAGCTGGAGATCCGCGCGTCGCACAGCACGACCGGCACCTCCGGCTTGAGGCCGATCGCGGCCCGTACCTCTTCGGGTTCGTAGCGGTAGGAGCCGTCGAACTCATTGACGGCGACGATGAATCCGATGGAGCGCCGCTCGAAGAAGTCCACGGCGGAGAACGAGTCCTCCAGCCTGCGCGTGTCGGCCAGGACGACCGCGCCGAGCGCGCCCGCGGCGAGCTCGTCCCACATGAACCAGAACCGCTGCTGGCCGGGCGTGCCGAAGAGATAGAGCACATGGTTCTCGTCCAGGGTGATCCGGCCGAAGTCCATGGCGACCGTCGTGGTCGACTTCGACTCGATGCCGTCCAGGTTGTCGGTCGCCACCCCGGCCTGGGTCAACAGCTCTTCGGTACTGAGCGGTTCGATCTCGCTGACCGCTCCGACGAAGGTCGTCTTGCCCACCCCGAAGCCACCCGCGACCAGGATCTTCAGGGCCGTCGGGAACAGTTCGACGGGGTCAGAGTCGTCGTCGTAAGCCATCGAGCACTGCCTCCAGCAGGGAACGATCGGTGGATGTGTCGGGGCGGCGAGGCGGGTGCGCGGTGACCGCACCGCAGTCCACGAGGTCGGAGATCAGCACTTTGGCAACGGCCACGGGAAGCTTGAGGTGCGCCGCGATCTCGGCGACCGAGATCGGCGCGGCGCACAACCCGAGCGTCTGGGAGTGCTCGGGGCCGAGCGTCGACCGAGGCCGTGTCCCCGTGGCCAGCACCAGGGAGAGCAGATCCAGCGCGGCCGTGGAATGGGTGCGGCCCCCACTCACCGTGTACGGGCGGACGAGCCGGCCGGCCGCTTCGTCCAGCAACGGCCCGTCATGGGGGACCGGCACCACTATCGCCTCGCGATGCTCGGCGCTCCCGCCGGGTGTCTGGCCGGGGTCGCCAGATACGGCCGTACGCTCTTGACCAGCATCGCCATCTCGTAGCCGAGGACAGCGGCGTCCGCCTCGCGCCCGGCGAGCACGGCGAGGCAGGTGCCGGAGCCCGCGGTGGAGACGAACAGCAGGTTGGAGTCGAGTTCCACCACGACCTGGCGCACCTCGCCACCGTCACCGAACCGCGCTCCGGCGCTGCGGCCCAGGGAGTAGAGGCCGGAGGCGAGCGCCGCCATGTGGTCGGCGCTGTCGGGGTCCAGGCCGTGTACGGATTTCACCAGCCCGTCGGAGGAGAGCAGTACCGCACTCTGGGTGTAGGGCACGCGCTGGACCAAGCCGCTGAGCAGCCAGTCGAGGTCCGAGGCGTGGCCGTTCGGCACTTCGCTCACCATGGCGCATCTACTCCTTGGGGGTTTGGTTGTCGTGGCGTTGGGGGGCGGCGTTCTCGGGCGCGGGGCTTGCGGGTGCGGGATCCCGGACCGGCTGGGACTCGGCGAGGCCGATACCGCGCTGGAAGGCGGCCATGAGGCCCGGGTCGTGGAGGGGGTGGTCGTCATCGTCGTTGCGGGGCGGCGGGGCGGCCCTGAGCTGGGGGACGAGGTGTTCCTGGCTGCGCCGCCTGGGCAGTTGGGGGCGGCCCATGGTGCCGCGCACGACTCCGCCCGGTGATGGCCCGGTCGCGGACGGCGCGGAGTGGTTGACGCCGGGGACGGCTGCGGCCGGGTTGGGACGGTCGCGCTGTTCGCCGCGTACGGGGAGGGGGCCCGCGCCGGGCGAGCCGACTGAACCGGGTGAGACGTGGACCGGCCGGGCGGCGGAGGAGGAGACGGCGGGGCCCGGCGTCTCCGCGTCCGGCTCGGCGCCGAGCAGCCTTTGCGGCAGTACGAGGACGGCCTGGACGCCGCCGTAGATATTGGGCTGGAGCCGCACCGCGATGCCGTGCCTGCGGGCGAGCGCGGCCACGACGAACAGACCGATCCGGCCGTCCTGGAGCAGCTGGGCGACGTTCACCTGGTCGGGGTCGGCGAGCAAGGCGTTCATTCTGTCCTGCTCGCCGACCGGCATGCCGAGGCCGCGGTCATCGACCTCGACGGCCAGTCCGGCCGTGACGTGCTGGGCGCGCAGCAGCACTTGGGTGTGCGGGGCGGAGAACAGCGTGGCGTTCTCCACCAGTTCGGCCAGCAGGTGGATCACATCGGCGACGGCGTGGCCCTGCAGCGTGCCGTCGATCGGCGGCACCAGTTTGACCCTCGGGTACTGCTCCACCTCGGCGATCGCCGACCGGAGCACCTCGGTCATGATGACGGGCTTGGACCACTGACGCCGTGAGACGGCGCCGCCGAGGACCGCGAGGTTCTCGGCGTGCCTGCGGATACGGGTGGCGAGGTGGTCGACGTTGAAGAGGCCCTTGAGCAGATCGGGGTCCTCGACGCCGTTCTCCAGCTCGTCCAGGAGCTGGATCTCGCGGTGGACCAGCGACTGGAGCCGCCGGGCCAGATTGACGAAAACCTCGACCTTCTGTTCATTGCCGACGCTGCTGGAGAGCCGGGACGCCTGCACCACGGCGACCACGGCGGTCTCGTGGGAGCGGCTCAACTCCTGTGCCAGCAAATCGAATTCGTCTCCGTCCGGGGGTACGGGGGCCGACGCGGGGCGGGCGGGCAGGCCGCCGCCCCGCCTGAGCTGCTCGACGACGGCACGCAGGTCGGCCTGCCCGCGCACGGTGGACCGGCGCAGGGCCGTACAGCGGTCGTGTACGGACGAGGCCAGGCGGTCCGCGCCCATCGCCGCCGCCGCCACGGAAGCTATGGCGAGCACGGCGGAGGCGGTCATCACGGCCCACAGGCCGGAGGACGGCCGGGGCGCGGCGGAGTGGATCGCGAAGACCACGGCGATGGCGCCGCTGAGCGCGGTCACAAGCGTCGGGAGGACCGCGGTGCGCAGGAGTTGCGGGCGTATACGGATGTCCGCCGGCGTCACGGTGCGCGACGACACGGTCTGCGACGAAGCGGTGCGCGGCGCCGTTCGCGACGACGCGGTTCGTGGCGGTCTCCGCGCTGACGACAGAGGGCGGGAGCCTGGCCGGCCGTGCCGCCCACCCTCACGGCGATCGGACCGCACGGTGAGTGCGCGTAGTGGAGACATCAGCGTCCTTGGCACGTGGGGCCCCAGGAATCGGCGTACGGCTGGCGGTCGGCTTCGGCGCAGCGGAGGGCCCGGCGCATGTACGCAGCATGAGCCCACCGTTGATCACCGACCACACACGGTAGTCGCCGAGCAGTCACATGCGACAGGCAGTTGACAAACTTGCCCGCCATTCGTCCCGCTCTGGTATGAGGCCTCGCACTCCAGCCCGAAAACGGACGCTGCCGAGTCAGGCGCTCGGCGCCACCTCGGTGGCGCACTGCCTGAGCGGACTGTGCAGAGGCGCCCGCTCTGCGCAGGCCATACCCTCACAGGCTGGTCAGGACAGGCGCGCCCCGGTGTTGGTGCGGCACAGCTGCCGATAACCGGCCTGCCGGTCAGCCTTCGACGCCGGTGTCGCCGTGGGCCTGTCCGACGGTGCCCGCAACTGTCGCGGCTGACCTCGTTGGACCAGGCCGAGCCCGCTGTCGTGCGGGAACCGTCCGGGTTTGCCCGCCCGGCGACGCCGCCGGATGCCCGCCGGCCGCGTGGAGTTGCTCGCGGGTGCGGACGCCCACCCGCTGCCGTACGGTCGGGAGTGACGAGACTCTGGCTACAGCGCGCCCGGACGCGACCGCGCTGATGTTCCCCACCACCGAGGAGAGCCACCGTGCCCGAGAGCGTCACGGCACCGCACACGCACGCCCCCCTCCAGGGCCGGACGGAGGCGACGCTCCCGCAGCCTCGGGGACCACTGTCGGCGGTCGTGCTCGATGCCCTGCGCGCACCCCCTCCCGGGCCCGCGGCTCTTCGCCGCCTGTGGGTCGACGACCGCGCGGCGTTCGGCGATGATCTGCAACTCGCACTGCACGTTTGCTACGAGTTGCACTACCAGGGTTTCTCCAGCGTCGATGCCGTCTGGGAGTGGGACGCCGAGCTGCTCGGGCTGCGCGGCCGGATGGAGCAGGTCTTCCTGGCCGGGCTGCGCGCGGCGACCGCGGGCGGCGACGACGTCGCCGGGGAGCTGGACGCCCTGCTGGTGGAACCGGTAGGCGGCGCGGGGCTCTCCCGCCATCTGTGCGAGCACGGCGAGTGGTGGCAGATGCGCGAGTCGTTCGTACACCGCTCCATCTACCAGCTCAAGGAGGCCGACCCGCAGATGTGGGTGGTCCCGCGGCTGCGGGGGCGGGCCAAGGCGGCGCTGGTCGCCGTCGAGTACGACGAGTACGGTGGCGGCCGCGCGGAGCGCCTGCACGCCCAGCTCTACGCCGACCTGCTCGCCGGAGCCGGTCTCGATCCCCGCTATCTGCACTATCTCGACCACGTGCCCGCGCCGTCCTTGGCGATCGTCAACGCGATGTCGCTGTTCGGGCTGCACCGCGCGTTGCGCGGCGCCCTCGTCGGGCACTTTTCCGCGGGCGAGATCACAACCGCTTCCAGCGCCGGGCTCATGGTCCAGGCACTGCAGCGGATGGGCGCGGATGACGCCTGTGTGCATTTCTACCGCGAGCACGTCGAGGCCGACGCCGTGCACGAGCAGGTCATGCGGCGCGATGTTGTCGGCGGGCTGCTCGATGACGAACCGGAGTTGGCCGGGGACGTCGTCCTGGGCATTCAGGTGGCCGAGGTGCTGGGGAACCGGCTCAGCGACCACCTGACGCGCGCCTGGGAAGCCGGCCGCTCCTCACTGCGGCGGCCCCTGCCGGGGTGAGCCCGCCGGCGGGCGACGGCGGTGGCTGGAGTCGCACCACGGGTAGGTACCGCTGCGGCGGCAGGCGCACAGCGCGATCATGAAGCGGTCGGAGCTGACGGTCCGGCCGTCGGCGAGCACGACCTCGACGGGCCCCTCGATGAGGATCGGCCCGTCCGGGTCGATGACCACGCGCCGCGGCTCGGGCGAGCGGGGCGCTGCCGGGCCGGACCCCGCCTCCGGGGGCGGCTGCCCGTCCTGCGCCGCACACCGCGGGCAACGCGGCCCGGCCTCCGGCCCGCAGGAGTTCGCCACGGAACAACCACCCCTTCTCATCCCGGCTGGTCGGCGCGGACCACCACCAGCTCCTCCTCCCGCTGTCCGGGAGCGATCAGCCCTTGTGCCTCCAGCCACGCGGCCCGCGCGCTGAGGACAGGCCCGAACGGCTGCCGGCGCCGGGCCACGACCGATGCCTTCAGCCCTGCCTCGCCCAGCATGTGCAGCGTCAGATCCGGTCCGCACAGGGCGGAGTGCACCAGCAGCATCGTGCCGCCCACGCTCAGCAGCCGCGGTGCCATGGTGCACAACCGGTCCACATACAGCCGTCCGTCCGGCCCGCCGTTCCAGGCGCGCGCCCGCCCCGTTCCGGCGGCGCCGCCATCGGGGCAGGGAACGTACGGCGGGTTGGCCGTCACCACGTCGAACCGCCGGCCCACCGCGCAGGCGCGGAAGTCGCCGTGCTCGACGCGGATGGGGAGGCGGCGCAGGCGTGCGTTGCAGCGCGCGGTCAGCACGGCCGGATACGAGGTGTCGACGGCCCACACCCGGGAGGCGCCGAGGCGCGCTGCCGTCACGGCGATCAGGCCGGTGCCGGTGCACACGTCCAGTACCCGGGCTCCGCTGGGCACGGTCGCCTTCGTCAGCGCCTCCCGCAGCAGGTGGGAGTCGCCCTGTGGCCGGTACACCCCCCACGGCCACGTCGGCCTGAAATATGACACCGCAGACACCTCAGACAGCGTGTCCTCAGACCCCGTGCCGGATGCTTGCTGCCGGCGGAGGCGGGCGTTCACAGCATCGGCGCGAACGGCGCCACGCCGACGATGAGGATGCAGCGCTCGCCGGGCCCGGGGCCGTCCCCGAGCCGCACCGGGGCGACGTAGTGGGTGACCCGCGGGTCGTGGACCGCGTAGGTTTCCAGCGGGTCCACCAGGGTGAAGCGCGCGTGGATCTCGGCGGGCGGCAGGTCCTCGGGCTGCCGGTCGAGGCCGTCCGGGGAGGCGATGACGTTCTCGCCGCCGCGGACGTTGGCGCATCTGATCAGGTGCGCGAAGGTGAACGTCGCGCGTCCGCCGTCCTGGTGAAGGCAGTTCGGGGAGGACACCGCGATCTCGTCCCGGTCGCGCGCGGCGAGCTTGATCATGTGGACTCCGGCGTACAGGGGGCTCCTGCCCAGCTCGTCCAGCCACAGCGCCTGCTGGATGTCGAACCGGATGAGGTGAAGCAGCAGCGGGTTGACGCGGAGCGCGGCCGGGACCTCCGGGAAGCGGCGCCGCATATGGGCGTACTCGGGGTTGTAGCCGTGCTGGTCGTACTCGGTGACCGAGCCGTGCGCGGCGTCGGGCACGCCCGGGATCCAGGACAGCTCCGCCGTCCAGGGCAGGTACACGGCGTGGGAGTACCTGCGGAAGCGGTTGGTCGTTGGCGCGTACGGGTCCACCGGCAACTCGGCGAAGGCGTCGGTGATCTGCCGCAGCTCCTCGGCCCGCCCGTCCCCGTCCGGACCGAGGGCGAGGTCCTGCGCGCGGTAGCGCGCGAAGCCCTTCCCTCTGAGGTCACCGGAGCCGCCGCGCGGGCTGGGTGCGGTCATCAGGCTGTGCCCGTACTGGCTGCCATCCATGTGTGTCCTCCGGGGCCGGGCCGCGGTGGTCGCTCTTCCAGCATGCTGGGACATTCCTCATCGCGCCTCCTGGCGGAGCGACACCGGTGCGGCGGGCCCGGCGCCGTCCGTCAGGGTGACGAGGTCGTCCACGACGCCGGTGAGACCGCGGTGGCGGGCGGCGGAGGCGCGCTGCTGCTGAGCACCGGTGCCCCGCGTGGCGAGGCGCCGCAGGAAGGCCATGACCGTGTCGGCGTCGCCGTGCTCCTCCAGGGCTGGGCGCACGTGGTCGACGAGCCGCCTGGCCTGCACCGGTGTCGGCAGGATCCGGCCGGTCAGCGCGTCGACGCCCGCGCCGGGCCAGCCGTCGCGCGCGGCCCGCCAGTACGCGGCGCGCAGCAGCTCGCCAGAGGTCCGCGGGCCTGGATCGCCGCGCAGGACGAGCGCGGTCGCGGTCACCACGAGCGCACGGACGAGCGCCGCGAGAGCGACGGTGTCGTCGGCGTCGGGCGGCACGTCCATGGCCCGGATCTCCAGGGTCGGCAGCCGCGGATGGGGCCGGATGTCCCAGAACGGAAGAGTGGCATCGAGCATTGCCTCCGATTCCTCCATGGCGGTGGCGAGCTGCTGGTAGTGCTCCAGCGACTCGACGTACGGCGGCGGGCCCAGGCACGGGAACCGGCCCCGGACGACGGCGCGCCAGCTCGCGTACCCCGTGTCGCGGCCGCCGTGGAAGGGCGAGTTCGCGCTCAGCGCCACCAGCAGCGGCAGCCAGGGCCTGAGGTGGTTGCCGACCAGCGCCGCCGCCTCGCGGTCCGCCACCTGTACGTGGGTGTGGAAGGCGCAGACGACGAAGTCCTCGAGCATGGTCCGGTACTGCTCCATCCCGGCCCGGTAACGCGGATGGTCGCCGATCTCCGCCGGGCCGGTCCCGCCGATGACCGGCGTCCCCGAGGCGCACAGCCGCAGCCCCTCCGCCTGCGCGGCAGCCGCGACGACCGACCGCGCCCGGATCAGGTCCTGCCGCAGCTGCGCCGGGCCGGGACAGGGCGGCGTCTTCACCTCGATCTGGTACTCGGTGAACTCGCCGCAGACGAGCTCGCCCAGCAGCACGGCGGCCCGGGCGACGACCCGGGTGCCCGCAGGCGCCACGGCTCGGCTGCCGGGGTGTACGAGAAGGTGCTCCTCCTCCACTCCCACCGGCGGTGGCTGCCCCGGAGCCGTCGGGCGTGGACCTGCTTGCTCTGGAGTGCTCATCCCCCAGAATCGCGCGAATGCCCTCCCCTGTCGCGCCGGCCTGCGACTCGACGCCCCGGGGCCCGGCAACCCACCTCACATTCCACCTGCTGCGAGAGGCCTGTGACCCATCGCTTTCACGCCAACAACCCGCGGCGTTTCGGAAACACCTGTGCCACCTGTCGGACCCACGGACTAACGTCATGCGCCCGTGCCTCCATCCGCTGCACGGAAGACCGAGGGGAAGCGCGTGACGACCATGCCCGAGGACCGGACCGGGTACCGGATCTCCATCATCGACGAGGACTCGTTGCGCTCACGCAAGGAAGCGCGCGAACTCCTCGCCGAGATCGCCGACGCCGACCCCGGGGCAGCCCTGGACGTGCCCCGGCAGCGCGGCGCGGCCCGTGACACGGACAAGGGCGGTGGGCTGTCCGCCGACACCATCGCGCTGGTGTTCAGCGCAGGCTCGCTGGTCGCCGCCGGGGTGCAGGTGTGGCTGGCCCGGGTGCCGCAGCGGACCGTCATCGTCAGCCGGCCCGACGGCGCGACCCTGCACATCACCGGCAAGCAGGCCCGCGAGGACGACGAGCGGATCGAGCGGTTCCTCACGGGCGACGCCGGGGCCGCGAACGACGCGAGCAGCGCAGGCGACGAGCGCGCCGAGAACGGCGACGGCAGCAGCGGCAACGGCACGGCGGCGGGCTGAGCGCGATATGACCGACAACGACCGGTACGCCATCCTCATCGGCGTATCCACGTACGACAGCGACGCCTACCACGACCTGCCGCCCGTCCGCGCGGACCTGCACTACATGCGGGCGGTGCTGGAGAACACCGAGATCGGCATGTACAACGACTGCGCGATGGTCGCCGAGCCGACGCGCGCGGAGATGCTGCACGCCATCGAGACGTACCTGGAGGAGCGGCAGCCGAGTGAGACTGCCCTGCTCTACTTCAGCGGGCACGGCGAGTTCTGCGAGGACGACAACCAGCTGTACTTCCTGACCCGCGACGCCGACCCGGACGACCTGCCGGGCACAGCGGTGCCCGCCGAGTTTCTGGAGCGGATGCTCCAGTCCTGCCGCGCTTCCTCGAAGATCGTGCTGCTGGACTGCTGCTCCAGCGGCTCCGTCGTACAGGGCTGGAGCGCCAAGGGCGCCCCGGGCGAAGACCTGGACCGGCAGCCCGCGCCCAGCACCCTGCTCCGGCCGACCGGCGTGTACTTCATCACCGCGTCCGACGCCCTGCAGTCCGCGTCCGCGATGTCGCCGCCCGGGTCCACGCTCGGCACCTCCCGGTTCACCGGGGAGATCGTGGAAGGACTGCGCAACGGCCGGATCAAGGGCAACAGCTGGATCACTCCGGACGACCTCTTCGACTACCTGACCGCACAGATGGCGCGCAACGGCGTACCCGAGGAGCAGCGGCCCACCAAGTCCACGATCCGGGCCACGCGGAGCCTGCCCTTCGCGCGGTCGGTGGCACGCCCCGTCCACATCCCGGCACTGCCCCGCGACGCCGCCGAGGCGGCCCGGTACTCGCCCGCCCTGCTCAAGGCGCGGGAACTGGCGGCGCTGGAGGCGCGGGACGGCATCGACTGGCAGCAGCTGCTGCGGTACTACGTGCACTGCCTGGGCGCGCAGGCGGCGGCCGGCATGCTGCCCGACCGCGACAGCGGGCTCGACTCCAAGTACTTCCTGTGGCACAAGGGCGAGGAGACGATCCAGTCGGGGCGGGGCGCCGCCCTCCCGGCTCCCGCGCGGCTGCCCAGGCCGCAGGCCAGGACAGGCGGGACAGGCGGGACAGGCGGCGACGCGGGCGCGCAGCAGGAGTACTGGTACGGCTATCCGGCAATCACGCTGCCCGTGCGCGACGGGGGCCGGGGACGCCGTACGGCGGTACAGGTGGCGCCTCTGCTCCTCCAGCAGATGGAACTCGCACCGGACGAGGACGGCCGGGACGTGCTCCGCCCGAGCGGCGTACCGTCCCTGCACACCGGCGTGATCGCGGAACTGCTGGACGCGGGCGACGCGGCCGACCTTGTCGCGCGCTGGCAGCCGGCCTGGCAGGAGGGCAACGACGCGCAGATGCTGCGCGCCGTGCGGGAGTTGCTGGAGGAGCTGGGGCTGCCGGAGCTGGAGCCGCTCGACCCGGCCGCGCTCAGCGAGCAGTCGGTGATGCAGGCGCTGCGGCCCGGCGCGCACAACGCTGCGGTGCTGCTGGCGCCGTCGGGTGTGGAACTGATCGCCACGCAGGCCCTGGTGGACAACCTGCTGCAGATGTCGGTGCGGACCGGGCAGATACCCGGCACCGCGCTGGACGCGCTGCTGACCGGTGGTGAGGCCGGGGCGGGGACCGCGTCCGCCGTCGTGGTGGCGCCCGGTCCGTGCAACGAGAGCCAGGAGCTGGTGGTCGCGTCGGCGATGACCCGGCCGCTGACCGTGGCGACCGGGCCGCCCGGCACGGGCAAGAGCGAGGTCGTCACGGCCGTCGTCACCACCTGTGTCACCGCCGGGCAGTCCGTCCTGGTCGCGTCCACGAACAACGAGGCGGTGAACGTCGTGGCCGAGCGCTGCGACGCCATCGCGCCGGGGCTGATGATGCGGACGGGTAACTCCGAGGCGCTGGAGCGGGAGGCGGCGAAGCTGGAGCGGCTGCTCGGCGAGCCGGTACAGGCCCCGCGGCGCGGTTCGGCGACGGTGGGCGGGGAGCTGCGCAACACCCGGGAGCTGGCCGCCGGGCAGCGGGCGGAGGCGGAACGCCGAGTCGGCGAGGAGGGGCGGCTGCTGGAGCTGCTCCGGGAGCGGGAGGAGCGGGCGGGCGCGCTGGAGCTGGAGCTGCCGCTGCTGGAGGCGCTCTGGGCGGGCGGGGACGGCGTCGCCGCGCTGGACCGCTGGAAGGCGAGAGCCCGGAAGGTGGCCGGGGCCCGCCGGTGGCAGTTCGGCCGGTGGCGCAGGGGGCGGGCACTCGCCGCGCTCGTCGCGGCGGCGGCCGACGCCCCGGAGGGGGCGCCGTGGCCACGGTGGGCGGCCGAGCGGCCGGTGCCGCCCGAGCTGCTGGTGGCCCTGGCGGACGCGGTCGCGGTGGAGCGGGAGCTGCGGGAACTCGTACCGCGTCATGCCGACTGGGACGAGGCGGGGTTGAGGCACGCGCGGCTGGCGACGGCGGGCGCGCTGTCGGACTTGTCGGCGGAGCTGTCCCGGGCCCTGTCCACCGAGGCCCTGACGAAAGGGCATGCGCTGATGGGGCAGCGGCTCCAGGCGCTGCGTGGCCGTTCTGGGTTCCAGAAGAGCCAGAAGAACCTGATGGCGCATATCAAGGGCTGGGGCATCAGCACTCACTCGGTGCGGCAGCTCGAACTCACCCCGAAACTGTTCGACCTCGTCGTCATCGACGAGGCGAGCCAGTGTTCCATCCCGTCGGTACTGCCACTGCTCTTCCGGGCCCGGCGGGCACTGATCATCGGTGACCCCATGCAGCTGGGGCACATCCCCGGCATCTCGCCGCAGCAGGAGCGGCAGGCCCGGGTCAGGGCGGGGCTGAGCGCGGCACAGTTGGAGGATCACCGGCTCGCGTACCACGTGTACTCGGCGTACCACGCGGCGGCGCAGCACGGCGAGTCGGCGCTGCTCCTCGACGAGCACTACCGGTGCCACCCGGCGATCGCCGATGTCGTCAACGGCTACTGCTACGCGGGCCAGTTGCGGGTACTCACCGACGTACGGCGGCAGGTTCCGGCCCTCGACCCGGTGGGGGCGGCCGACCCGGCGCCGGTGCTGGGCTGGGCGGACGTACCGCATGGCGAGTCGGCGCGGGGCGGCGACGGGCGGTCCTGGCGCAACGCGGCCGAGGCGAAGGCGGTGCGGCGGGTGGTGGACGAACTCCTCGCCCGGCTCCCGGAGGATGCGACGGTGGGCGTGGTGACACCCTTCCGGGCGCAGAAGGAGGCGCTGGGGCAGGTGTGGCGCGACAACGACCGCGTGCGGGTTGGGACGGTGCACGCCTTCCAGGGCGGGCAGCGCGACGTCATGGTGCTGAGCCCGGTGGCCACACTCAACACCCCTCCGCGGACGACGCACTGGGTCGCGAGCCAGGTCAACCTGTGGAACGTGGCGGTCACTCGGGCCAAGTCGCAGCTGATCACCGTGGGGAGCCACGCGTTCTGGCAGGGGCAGAGCGGTCTGCCGGCGCTGCTCGCGGGACGCTCGGTGCTGCTGGGGGCTGGTGCCGGTGAGGACCACAGGCCGGGTGGCGCTACGGGTGGCGCTACGGGTGCGACCGGTGCGACCGGTGCGGCCAACCCGGTGACCGCCTTCCGCGAGGAACTCGCCGACCGGCTCCAGCGGTACCTCGGCAGGCGCGGGATCACCGACCTGGAGCGGGCGGCGGTGGTCGGCGGGCACACGGTCGACCTGCTGTTCACAACGGCCGGGGAGAACACGGCGGTGCTGATCGACCCGGGCCCGCCACCCGGCCGGGACCCGGCGCGGCACCTGCGACTGACGCACGCGCGGGGCGACCTGCTGACCGGACTGCCGTCCGGTGGACACGGGGCGAAGGCATGCGAGGTGAGCCGGACGGTGCGGGTGCCCGCGTGGCGCGTCCTGGCGGGCGAGGACATGCTGGCGCCGCTGCTCGACTGAGGCCGGTCATGGTTCGTACGGGATGGGCAGTGCGTCCGGTTCAGCTTCCGCTCAGGCAGCCGGCGACGAACGTCATGTGCTGGATGTTGCCGTCAGCCCGGTTGCGCGAGAGGCAGCGCGAAACCGACGCGCGTACGGCACGCAGGCTCGTCGGCCTGACCATCAGGTCCAGGCGTTCATAAATACGAACAAGAATCATGTACGCGCCCATTGACGTGTCCAGAGCAAGACTCCTAGCGTCACACAGCAAGCGCTTTCCCATCAGTGCACGGCCGCACCCTGGAGTCGAACCATGCGCCTGAAACCCGTCACCCTGTCCACCGGCCTCCTGGCCGGCTTCCTCGTCCTGTCATCCGGAACCAGCGCACACGCCGGACCCACACACCTCGCCGTGCAGACCGGCAGTCAGGTGCAAGCCACCGACCTGTATGTGGCGAGTAACGGCACTGACAGCAACCCAGGGACACTCACCGCCCCACTGAAGACGATCCAGCACGCGGTGAACCTGGCGCAGGCAGGGACCACGATCCAGATCCGGGGCGGAACCTACGCACCGAGCACGAACATCCAGCTGCTCAAGAGCGGCACGGCGAGCCAGCCCATCACCCTGCGCAGCTACAACGGCGAGCGCGTTCTCATCGACGGCGAGAGCATGCCATACACGCCGGGAGCGGTGGGCTCGTCCATCCCCCGTCCCGAGCGTGGCGCCGTCCACATCGAGGGGGAGCACTGGCGGCTGATCGGCCTGGAGATCATCCACGGCCCCTACGGCGTGTTCGGCCTGGACACCAGCAGCAATGTCTTCGACCGCCTCGTCACCCGGGACAACTACGAGTCCGGGTTCCACCTCCAGGGTGCCTCCAGCAACAACCAGATACTGAACCTGGACAGTTACGGCAACCGCGACCCGCGCAAGAACGGCGAGAGCGCCGACGGCCTGGCCATCAAGGAAGGCTCCGGCAGCGGCAACGTCGTGCGCGGTGCCCGGCTGTGGAACAACGCCGACGACGGCCTGGACTACTGGATGTTCGACAACTCACCGATCCTCACCGAGAACTCCCTCGCCTGGGGCAACGGGTTCAACCGGTGGAACCTGCCCGACTACCAGGGCGACGGCAACGGGTTCAAGATGGGCGGCAACGGCGTGGCGGCCAACCACACCGTGCGCAACAGCATGGCGTGGGACAACTCCGCCGGCGGCTTCGTCGACAACAACAACCCGGGCAAGATGCAGATCGACCACTGCACCGCGTGGCGCAACCCCAAGACGGGGTTCAACTTCAACCGTTCCTCCAGCACTCTCACGAAGAACCTGGCGGTAGCCAATGGCACCGACGCCTCGCTGGGCTCGACCTCGACCGGCAGCGGCAACTCCTGGAACCTCGGCGGCACCTGGTCGTTCGCCGGCACCAACGCCGGGACGATCACCGGCCCCAGGACAGCCGCCGGCGCCATCCCGTCCTCCAACTTCCTGCGCCCCAGCAACAGCGCGGACGTCGGGGCACGGTTCTGACCGTGCCGCAGGTGCGGCGGGCGGTTCGCGCCAACTCTGCCAGGAGGAAGCCGGCGCACCGCTCACCGATCGCCTCGGCGTGCGTGTGCTTCGGCGAGGAGGAGGTAGCTGCTGGCGGTCCAGGTGTAGGCGCGGTCGCGCAGGCCCGTTCCCGTCAGGGCGTCGAAGTTCTCGGCGAAGCCGTGGGTCTCGCACAGGGCGCGGAAGCGGGCGCTGATCTCGTCCGCCAGCCGGTGGTGGCCGCTGCGGCGCAGGCCGTCCTCGATGAGGACCGTGGCGGGGGCCCATATGGGGCCGCGCCAGTAGCCGTCAGCGAGGTAGTGCGGTGAGGCGGGCAGTTCGGTGGCGAGGCCGTGCGGGGTCAGGTGAGCCTCGATGCGGCCGGCCAGCACACCGCTGACGTCGTCCGGCAGATGCTCGCCCAGCACGATGGGCATCAGGTCGAGGAGGCTGGAACTGTTCCAGGTGTCCCCGGTGTCGACTCCCCGGGCGACGAACCGGTCGCCGGTCCAGAGCTGGTCGAGCATCGCCGTCTGGGCCGCCTCGGCGGCCCGCGTCCACTCGCCGGCCTCGTTCGGCCTGCGCAAGTCCGTTGCCAGGCAAGCCAGTTCGTGCAATTGAAGGATGAGGAAGGCGGCCAGGTCAGCGGTGACGACCACGCGCTCGGGGTCGAAGGTGGTGGCGTTGTCCCAGCCGCTGTCGTTGCCGTGCTGGTAGTGGGGCAGTTCGGCGCCCGGTGCTCGCCGGGCGGTGAGCCAGAAGTCCGTCCAGCGTTCCAGCCTGTCGTACGTCTCGGTCAGTTCGGCCTGGCCGAGCGGCATGGTCAGCCGACGGCGCAGGCGACCGAAGGCCCAGCCGTGAATGGGTGGTTTGACGAAGTTGTAGAGGATCTCGGAGTGGGTGACCGAGTCGGGCAGCGCCCCGGTCTCGTCCTGGTGGTCGAAGGGCAGGTGGTACTGGTCCCAGGCCAGTTCGGGGCATCCAGGGGCCAGGGCAAGGGCGTTGAAGCAGTGGTCCCAGCTCCAGACCTTGTCCATCCAGTGCTTGGACATCAGTACGGCGGGCCGGGTGACCAGGCCCGCCGGGCGTACGGTCGCGGACCACACGACGTAGGCGGCGAGTTCGGCGGCCGGTGTGGCGGGCGAGCGCCAGCCGGCCACCGTGTCGGCGAAGTCCGCGAAGGAGTTCCGCGCGGCATCGGCGATCGTGCCGAAGGCCGCCGCGGACGCGTACGGCGGGCGGGCCGTGTCGAGCTCCTCGACCGCGATCTCCCAGGGACCGTCCGCGTCGGCGGCGACGGTGAGGCCACGGTCACCACCGCCCAGAGCCTGTGCGCCGAACGTGTCGGCCACCGTGCCCGACAGCACGGTGACGCGGTAGCGGCGTCCGGTTTCGTACGAGGTGAACACGTGCGCGTCGGCGGCCGCGTCGCGGAAGAAGTACGTGCCGCTGAACGGGGTCAGCGCCCGGGCCGCCGCCGAAACGCGCAGCGGCAGCCCCGTACCGCGCAGGCGTACGGTGTCCGGCGACTCGTAGGCGAGGTCGACGCGGCCGGCCGCGCTGATCCAGCTCAGCAGGCCCGGTGTCGCCTCCACGCGGGTCTCGGCCCGCTCGCCCGTCGCCCTGTCGAGCGGCACCAGACGCAGGACGGCATGCATGCCGTTCTGGTGCGACACGAGGTGGAGGTCCTCGGCATAGGTCTTTTCCGCCACCACGGGGGAGAAGCCGAACCAGGATCCGTGCGTGCTGAACGGGATGTCGTGGACGGAGAAGGCCGGGCCGGATCGGGCGGCGGTCATGCAGCTTCACTCGTTTCTCGGGCAAGGGTGGCCGACCGTCCGACGGACGGACGGTGGAGCCATGACGAGGTGGAAGGAGTCAGTCAGTCCTTGACCGCACCGGCGGTCACTCCGGCGGCGACATAGCGCTGGGCGAGTACGAGGATGACCGCGGCCGGCAGCGAGGCCACGACGGCGGTGGCCATGATGGCGTTCCACTCCTGGTTGTTGTTGCCGATGTACTGGTAGATGCCGAGGGTGATCGGTTCGTGGGCGCCGCCGTTCGCGAGGGTGCTGGCGAAGACGAAGTCGGACCAGGACCACAGGAACGCGAACAGGGACACCGTGACGATCGAGTTGCGGCTCATGGGCAGCACGATGGACCAGAAGGTGCGTACGGGCCCGGCTCCGTCCGTCTTGGCGGCCTGGAGCAGTTCGCCGGGGATGCCGGACATGAACGCGGTGAAGATGAGTACGGCGAAGGGGACGGCCAGGGTGGAGTCCGCGACGATGAGGCCGGGGACCGACTGGAGCAGGCCGAGGCTGAGATAGATGGCGTAGAAGCCCATCGCCATGATGATGCCGGGGATCATCTGGGCGACCAGGAAGAGGAAGCTGAGCACGCCGCCGCCGCGTGGCCTCAGTTTGGCCAGGGCGTAGCCGGCGGGCGCGGCCAGCGCCACGGTCAGCACGACCGTTCCCAGGCCGATGACCAGGCTCGTGGCGAGATAGGGAAGCTGCTGGTCGAGGACCGCACGGTAGCCGTCGAGCGTGCCGTGGACGGGGAACAGGTCCGGGGGCGACTTGCGCATGTCCTGGTCGCGGGTGAAGGACACGTTCAGCATCCAGTAGACCGGGAAGAGCATGACGGCCGTGAGCGCGAGGCCCGTGGCTGTCTGCCACCAGGTGGTCCGGCCCCGACGCGGACGGTGGCGCGGTCGTGGTTGTGGTTGTGGTGTGGTCGCGGTGGTCATGAGACGTACTGCTTTCGCTGGACCCTCAGGTACACCAGGCCGAAGACCAGGGCGGCGACGACGAGCAGGTTGCCGACGGCCGCACCGGGGCCGAAGGCGGGGAGCAGGTTGCCGAAGCCGAGCTGATAGGACCAGGTGGCGAAGGTGGTGGTCGAGTCCGCCGGGCCGCCTTTGGTCATGATCCAGATGATGTCGAAGACCTTGAGCGTGTAGACCAGGCCCAGCAGCAGGGTGATGGCGGACACCGGGCGCAGCAGCGGGAAGGTGATGCGCCAGAACCGCTGCCAGGCGTTCGCGCCGTCGAGGGCCGCCGCCTCGTACAGGCTCGTGGGAATCGACTGAAGACCGCTGTGGAGCACCACCAGGTTGAAGGGGACGCCGATCCAGACGTTCGCGATGATCACGGAGGTCAGTGACCACGACGGCGAGGTCAGCCAGTTCACCGGCCCGATGCCGACGGCGTGCAGGGCGGCGTTGACGATGCCGGAGTCGCTGTTGAGCATCCACGACCAGGTGGAGGCCGACACGATCAGTGGCAGCAGCCAGGGCACCAGGAACAGGGCCCGCAGGGTCGCGGAGAGCCGGAAGTGCCGGCTGAAGAAGACCGCGAGAGCCAGGCCGATCGCGTACTGGAAGACCAGCGACACGGTGGTGAACACCACCGTGTGCAGGAGCGCGGGGCCGAACGTCGGGTCGTCGAAGACCGTCAGGTAGTTCTCCAGGCCCGTGAAGGGCGCGTCGCCCTGGACGAAGGAACGGACGGTGTAGTTCCTGAGGCTCAGATCGACGTTGCGGTACAGCGGATACGCGTAGAAGAGGATGAGGTAGAGGGTCACCGGGGCAAGGAATCCCCAGGCGGCCCACTGCTGGGAGGTGGGACGGCGCCGTGGCGCCGTGCGTGCCGGGGGCGGGACGGCGGTCGCCGCCCCGTTCCGGTCATGCGCGGTCCGACGGTCCGGCAGCTGTGTCGTGCGGTTCATCAACGGACCCCGGGTTCTGGTTACTTGACGGCATCCTGCGCCGCGGTGAGCGCGTCCTTCGGCGACTGCGACCCGCTGAGGGCGGACTGGACCGCCTTCCACATCTGCTCGGAGATCTTGGGGTACTTGGTGCCGAGGTCGTCACTGGTACGCCCCTTGGCGGCCTTGACGGCGTCCACCCAGGGCTTCAGCTCCGGGTTGGCCGCAACCTGCTTGCCCTGCACCTCGCCGGTGGGCGCGACGTAGGACAGCGTGGTGTCGGTGGCGAGCAGGTTCTGCGAGTTGGTGAGGCAGGACACAAGCTTCTGGGAGGTGGTGTAGCGGCCGGTCTGGCCCTGCACCGGGATGGTGACGAACTCACCGCCTGTCGGGGCGGCGGCGTTGCCACCCTTGGCGGCAGGGATGGGGATGACCCCGTACTCGAAGCCGGCCTTCTCGGCGTTGGCGAGCTGCCATGTGCCGTTCTCGGCGAACGCGTAGTCACCGCTCGCGAACTCCTGCCAGCTCGTCGTCTGGGTGTTGTTGATCACCGAGTTGGGGGCGTAGCCCTTCTTCAGCCAGTCGCTCCACAGCGACAGCGCCGAGACGGCCTCGGACGAGTCGAGTTCGGTCAGCTTCGCGCCGGAGCCCCAGAACCACGGCAGGAACTGGAAGCTGCCTTCCTCCGTGCCGATCGCGGAGAAGGTGATGCCCTTCTTGCCCGCCTTCTCGACCTTCGCCAGCGCCGCCGTCAGCGAGGCCCAGTCCTTCACCGAGGCGACGTCCACGCCTGCGGCCGTGAGGACCTTCTTGTTGTAGTACAGGGCCAGGGTGTTGGCGCCGATCGGCGTGCCGTACGTCTTCCCGCCCGCCTGACCGGCCGCGAGGAGGTTCGGGTCCGCCTTCGAGGTGTCGAGCTTGTTGTCGTCGGTCGTGGTGAGCATCCCGCCCTCGGCGAGGGTCGACACGACGGGGTTGTCGACGATGAGCACGTCGGCGGAGTTGTCCTGTTGCGCCGCCAGCAGCGCCTTGTTGGTCAGGTCGCTGGTGTCGAACGCCGTCCGCTTGATCTTCACACCGGCTTCGGTGCCGCAGTTGTCCAGCAGCTTCGCCCATGCCGAGCTCTTGTCGAACTGCGGGTAGGGGTCCCAGATGGTGTAGGCGCCGCCGGCCTCCGACTTGCCGGACGTGTTGCCGTCGCCGGAGGAGCATGCGGTGGTGGCGGCGGTGAGGGCGACGACGGTCATGGCCGCGGCGGCGAGACGGCGTCCGGTGGATCTGTTCATGGGGCTGTTCCTCTTGGTTTTGGCATGGGTGTGCCAGGGAGGGTGATGGGAGGGCTTGTGCGAGGGGATGCGACGGGAAGGGTGGGACGCGGAGGGTGTTACTGGTTACAGGGGCGGCGGTCAGGGGTTCGTCTCGGAGCCGGATTTGGCCTGTACGTCGCCGGGTGACCTGGTGCTAGCGCCCGGTGCCGGCGGGCCCGGTGCTGGCGCGCAGTGAGATCGGCGGCGCGAGCAGGTGGTGCCGGGCCGGCGCGTCGGGCTGGTCGAGCCGCTCGACCAGCAGCTCGACGGCGAGGCGGCCCATCTGTTCCGCAGGGACGTCCGCGGCCGTGAGCTGCGGAGTCATCGTCTCCGCCCACCGGCTGGCGACGACCCCGGTGACGGAGAAGTCTCGCGGCACATGGCGGCCGGCTGTGGCCAGCCCTCGGTAGAGGCCGCCCAGCGCGGCCTCGTTCAGTGTGACCAGCGCCGTGGTGGCCGGATCGTCGTGCAGGATCCGCTCCAGACATGCCTGGCCGGAGGGTGCGTCGTCACCGCAGCAGTACGTCCGGCTGGTGAGTCCGCGCTCCGCCGCGGCCTTGGCGAAGCCGTCGAGGCCCCGGTGAGCGGATTCGTACCCGGCTCGCAGGAGCTGCTCGGGTCGGTTGACGAAGGCGATCGTGCGGTGCCCGAGGTCCGCGAGGTGGTGGACGCATGCCTCCGCCAGCGCGGTGTGGTCCAGGCCGACCCACCAGCCGTTCTCCGGATGTGCTGTGCGGCCGATGGCGACTGCGGGGAAGCCCACCGAGGTGAGGTGGTCGAACCTGTCGTCCTGGAGCCGGAGCTCCATCAGGATCGCGCCGTCGACGCGGCGCTCACCCAGGAGCCGCTGGAACGAGCGGTCGCTGTCCATACCGCTCGGAGAGAGCAGCACGTCGTAGTCGTAGGCCGCGGCGGCCTCGACCACACTGCCGATGAAATCGAGCTGCATGCCGGTGTAGTGGTCACCGGCCGGAGGGAAGACCAGACCGATGGTGTTGGTCCGGCCGTTGGCCAGGGCGCGCGCACTCGCGTTGGGCTGGTAGCCCAGCTCGTCGATGACCCGCTGGATCTTCTGGCGGGTGTCGTCCGACACCGGGCGCTTGCCGCTCAGTGCGTAGGACACGGTGCTCCGGGAAACACCGGCCCGCTTGGCGATCTCACCGATGTTCACGGGACTCCTTACTCGAACCGGTTCGTAGATCTCGGAAAGGAGACCGTCGTCGGCCGCAGGTACTGGGGGGCACGATATCGATGGCGCCCGGCTGTCGAACCGGTTCGCGTGATGTGAAGGTAAGAGGAAGCCACGGGGGTGTCAATCCCCCTGCCGCACTTCCCGTAACTGCCGCGAAACGCCACCGAGGCAGCACCTGCCCCCGCCCGCAACCCCAGGTAACGCCTGCCACCTGCGAGTACCGGGCTCTCGCGGCTCGGAACACCCGGGCAGCGGGCCGACGCGCCTCAGGTTTCTGTGTCGCGGGTATTGCTGGCCGGTTTTCCTTGGTGCTAGCTTCCCGATCCGGCGGCGTTCGAACCGGTTCGACTGTTCGGCCTATCGATGGACACATGGATCCGTCGCGGCACGGATTGCCCTGTACGTCGGTACGGGGCCCACGGCGGCACACGGTTCCGGTACGCCCGCTCGTACGGCATCGCCGCCCGCCGCCCGCCCCCCGTCTCACGCCTCACGCCTCACTCCTCTACGAAGCCACGGAGATCCCCTTGCGCCCCAGAAGAAGAACGGAGGGAGCCGTCGCCATCGCTGCGGCCGTTCTCGCCACCATGCTTGCCATCCCCTCGGCCGGCACAGCCCAGGCCGCGGAGCCGGAACGGCTCGTCATCGACCTCGCCACCGACACCGGCGCCTTCCACGGCGGCGCCAGCGGCACGCTGTACGGCATCTACGGCGACGGAGCGCCGAGCCGCAACCTCATCGAGGGCATGAACGTCCGCACGGTGTCCACCAAGGCGCAGGACGGCCCGCAGCACCCCGGGGCGGACGCGCTGGAGATCCTGCCGCCGTTCGTGGAATCGGGCGGCAAGGACGTCTACATCTACATGACCGACATCTACCGGGGCTTCCCGTACGAGTGGCCGGGCGCGAACGGTCCCGCGCGGCTCACCGACTTCAAGGAGAAGCTCAAAAAGCAGGTCCAACAGGTCCTGACCATGGGCGACTACAAGGACCACGTCGTCTACGTCCCCTTCAACGAACCCGAAGGGAACATGTTCGGCACCGGCAAATGGAGCTACAACGGGACCTCCTGGCTCAACGATCCGCAGCACTACTTCGCGGCGTGGAAGGACACCTACCGCCTCATCAGGGAACTGGACCCGGACGCCCGGATCGCGGGCCCCAACACCTCCCTCCTCTACAACCAGGTCAAGGGCTTCCTGCAGTACGCCAAGGCCAATGACGTCGTCCCGGACGTGATGACCTGGCATGAGCTGTCCAGCCCCGCCGCGGTCCGCACAAGCGTCGCGAAGTACCGGCAGTGGGAACGGGAGATCGGGATCGACCCCCTGCCGATCAACGTCAACGAGTACGGGCACAACTACCACCTCTCCGTGCCCGGCCAGGTCGTCCAGTGGGTCTCCGCCATCGAGGAGTCGAAGATCGACGCCGACCTGGCGTACTGGAACATCGACGGCAACCTCAACGACTCGGCCGTGGACGCGAACAAGGGCAACGGCCAGTGGTGGCTGTTCAACGCCTACGGCCAGATGTCCGGGCACACGGTCCAGGTGACCGCTCCCCATCCCAACCAGCAGTACACGCTCCAGGGCGTGGCCACGCTCGACGAGGACAAGAAGCAGTCCCGGACGATCTTCGGCGGCAAGAGCGGCGACGCGGACATCGTCTTCGACAACATCGACCCCGAGCTGTTCGGGACGACGGTGCGCGCCACTGTGCAGGAGATCCCGTGGACCGGGCAGGTCGGCGACTCGGCGCAGCCGCTGCGGCTGGCGGACCAGGAGATCGCGGTCGGCGAGGACGGCACAGTGACACTGCCGATGACCGGCATGAACGAGATGTCCGCCTACCAGGTCATCCTCTCCCCGGGCGGAGACGGCGGAGTGCCGGCCACACCCTCGGTGAGCTGGCGGAAGTCCTACGAGGCGGAGAACGCCACCTACACCGGCAGCGGCTACTCCAAGAACGGCCCTGAGGGCACGCCGTCCAATGTCGGGAAGTTCGCCACGTCCGGCAACTACAACGTCGGCGGGCTGCGCACCGGTTCCGACGGGGTCCTCGCCTTCGACGTGGACGTCCCGCAGGACGGCACGTACGACCTGAGCGTCTTCGCCAACTCCTACAACCTGGACGGCCGGGTGAAGGAACAGGGCCCGACCAACGTCTTCCTGCGCGTCGACGGCGAGGACCCGCAGGAGCTGCGGCTGCCGCTCGGCTACAAGTGGGTGGTCTGGGGCCACACCGGCACCACCGTGAAACTGACCGCCGGCAAGCACCGGATCACGCTCTCCGCGAAGGACGCGGACCTGGGCGTCACCAAGGGCGACGCGATCATCGACAAGATGGACCTGGCGCTGCGCGACGAGCACGTGACCGCGCCGGCGATCTACGAGGCCGAGTACGCCACCCTCACCGGAGCCCGGCCCGGCTACACCTACCCCAGCGCTTCGGGCCCGGGTGCTGTCGCATTGCCCAAGAACGCCTCCGCGACCTTCTGGGTCCACTCCCCCACCGACGGCGAATCCACGGTGTCCATCGACCACCTCGGTGGCGGAAGGGCAAGCCTGTCGCTCAACAGTGAGGAGCTCGACCTTCCGAAGACCGGAAGCGGCAAGCCGGGTACGGAGACGGTCAAGATGTTCCTGTCCGGCGGCATCAACAAGATCACCGTCACCGGCACCTCGCGCGAACTGGTACTCGACCGGCTGCGGGTGTCGCGGTCGCAGGGCACTCTGGTGCCCACCGTGTACCAGGCCGAGGACGGCAGTGTCGCCGGGGCGGCTCGGACGACCGACCAGTACACCTTCGCGGCGAACGGCAGGTCCGTCACCGACATCGGCAACGGGACCGCCAACTCCCTCACCATCGACGTGGTGGCCGCCACGTCCGGGCGGCACGCGGTGACCATCCGCTACTCCAACGCCGAACAGGCACCCGCCACCCACTACAACCCCGACCCGATCGCACGCCACGCCGACCTCTCGGTGAACGGCGGCCCGGCCCACAGGATCCTGTTCCCGACCACCTTCCACTTCAACGACTTCCGGGACCTGACCGTCCCTCTCACGCTGAAGAAGGGCACGAACCGGATCACCTTCACGGCCGAGGAACTGCCGGACTTCAACGGCGACACCTACAACCAGTACGACCAGCGATCCCCGTACGCGCCGGTGATCGACCAGATCGGCGTCACGCCACTGACGAAGAAGTAACCCTTCGGATGTCCGACACGGGCAACCCAGCCGGGCGCCGGCCCGGACCTGCCGGGCCGGCGCCCGGCCGCAGCGGCCTTGGCGACGGCCGCCATGCATCGGCACCATTCCGGCTGTCCTCTTCGCTCCGTGGCATCATCAGTCGGCCGCAAGATCCAGCGCAGCCGATTCCACCGGCGGCCATACCGGCCAGCCACCCGCGACGGGCTCGGCCACCGACCGCCACCACGGAACCACCGCTGACGTGTCAGCCGGCTCGAACGGCTCACCCGGCCGAGGCCCGGCACTGGCCATACCAGGAGGCAGCAACGGGCCGTGACGCTCTGGCGGTCCGTGCGGCGAGCAGTAGGCGCAACAACCACCCATGAGGCACTGCGCCTTGGCTGGCCTTCGGCTCTGTACGGCCCTCTCCACCCGCTCTTGGCCCCGTGCCGTCGGCGCGTAGCTCTCCGCCTGCCGGTTCAGCGCTGACCGGGATGCGGTCCAGCGAACTGATGGAGCTGACGGCCGGCTGTCGCCGCACGGACGATACCGACGGAACGGGCCTGGCCCGGCACCGATTGATCAGCAAGGTCGTCCAGGGGCGTCAGCGGGGCGGCGAGGTCGACGAGTGGGTCGTCGTCGAGGAGGTCACCCGCGTCATCGGCCCGGCCGGGCGGCGCCCAGGCCGTCCTGCTGGCGGGCCCTCGCATCCCGGCCGGGGAGAAGGACCGGCTACAGGCCGAGCACGAGCGGTCCATGCGGGTTCTCGAAGAGATCGACAACGCAGTCGGAAAGGCCGGATGGCATGGCACTCAGCCACCAGCAGCGCGACCTGATCGAGCGGCGCATCCACGCGGCCAACGACCGGCTGCCGGCCGGGCAGATCCCGCCCGGCGGCGCCTGCGACGTCAAGGCGCTCGCCCGCGATGCGGGCATTTCCCGCGCGTCCCTCTACCGGACCTGGGGCCACCTCAAGGACGAGTTCGAGAAGCGCCCGGCAGCCGCCTGCTCGGCGGGCCGGCAGCCCGACCCGCGTGAGGCCCGCATCGCACCGTTGCGCGATCCAAACCAGAGGCTCACCAGGAAACTCGTGCAAATTCACACGGAGTTGCACGAGCTCAGGGAGCGTCAGCGACTCCTTCGGTCCGCCCTGGCCGCTAAGGACGACGAGCTCCAGCGGCTCCGCCGCGAGCTGAGCACGTTCAGCAGGACATCCCTGGCTCCCGTCCCGGAACAGCGGGAGGGCGACACCACCAGCCGAGTAAGGTGGCACGATCCCGACGTTCAGGTGCCGGTCGGCCACTTCACGCCGACCGCGATGACGCCCGCGCCGCCTCCGGCGCCCCGCAGGCCGCCGGATTGCGTGGTGATGCAGTGAGGTCCTATCGCGCGGCCGGTGGGCAGCCGGTTTCAGTGGACTGGTCGTGCAGGTAGCGGGACTGTTCCAGAGGGGTGAGAGTGGTGTCGATGGCCTCGCAAATGTTGCGGATCGCGCGGGCCGGGTTGGGCAGATCGACGTTCCACAGCCCGACCGAGCTGCCCGCGCTGATGGCCAGGGTCCGTCCGTCCGGGCTGAACGCCACTGCTGCGGGCGAGCGGGTCGGCAGGGTGATTCTGGCCTGGCTGGTGGCGAGATCCCACAGCTGGACTCCTCTTACGCTGCTTGCGGCCAGGGTGCGTCCATCGGAGCTGAAAGCCAGCGACGCCACCTGACCACTGACACTGAAGCTGTCTTGGAGCTGACCGGTGCGCGCATCCCACGTCTTCACGACTCCGTTACTGCCGCTTGCGGTGGCCAGGGTGTGCCCGTCTGGGCTGAACGCGAGGGACAGCGGGCTCCGGGCGCCCGGCTTGATGGTGCGCTGTGCGCGGCCGGTTGCGGCGTCGAGCAGCGTGACCTGTTCGCCGCCGGCCCCGATGTCCACGACGGCAAGTGTGCGGCCGTCCGGGGTGAACGCCACCGCCCTTACGGATTGGCCGTGGCCGGTGTGGGCGGTGTGTAGTACGCCGGTTGAAAGGCGCCAGATCCGCACCGACCCGTTCTCACCGACGATGGCGAGCCGTGCCCCGTCGGGACTGAAGACCGCCGTGTCGATGGCGCCCAGGGCACGGCTTCGGCGAAGGCGGCCCGTGGCGACATCCCGGACCTCGATCACCCTGTTCTTGCCGGCCCTGGCAGCCAGGGCGCGCCCGGTCGGGCTGAACCCCACAGCCCCGAGGCGGGAACCCGTGAGGGGCAGCTGCTTTCCCCGGAGCGCAAGGTCGGTGTCGGCCGCCAGTGTGGCTTCTCGATCGCCGGTCCTGACGTCCCAAAGCTGTACCGACCCACGGCCGGGCGGCCCTTGGCGAACCGTGGCCATCGTCCGTCCGTCCGGACTGAATGCCATGTCGGAAATGTACGTGCTGGCATGGCCTGACAGAGTGGTCTGCGGGTGCTCAGCAGACAGGCGGTGGACGCGAATGGTGGGGTCCAAGTTGCTGCTGGTCACCAGGGTGCGGCCGTCCGCGCTGAGGGCCACGTTCATGACCCCCCGTCCGTGGTGACCGGCGGTCACGGTTGCCCGCGCTGTGCCGGAGGCGGTGTCCCACAGTCGCACCGTGTCCCCCTGGCCCGGGATGGCGAGGGTCCGCCCGTCCGGGGCGAAGGCCACCTCGTTCACTCCGATGGGACCGTCGCTGATGGTGCGCCGGACGATGCCAGTGGCCACCTCCCGCAGTTGCACCAAACCGTCGGTGCGGACAACCGCGTATGTCCGGCCGTCAGGGCTGAAAGCCACCGCATCGCCCTCAATCTGGCTGTCGTGGGCGGTCCGGGGGCGGCCGGTGGCCACGTCCCACACCCGTACCAGTCCGTTGAGGCTTACCGCGGCGACGGTACGTCCATCAGGGCCGAAGGCGACCGCCTGCGGGTCGGAACGGCTGGTGAAGCGCGTGCGGCCGGTGGCCACGTCCCACACCCGTACAGCCGCCGGGGAGGCGGCGGCCACGCTACGACCGTCAGGGCTGAAGGCCATCCCACGTACCGAACCGTCGGGGACGGTGAGGGTTCTGAGTTTCCTGCCGGTGACCGGATCCCACAGGCCTACCATTGCGCCGGTGCCACCGGCGGTAGCGACGGCGAGGGTGCGTCCGTCGGAGCTGAACGCCGCGACTTCGCTGACGTTGTGGCCAGTGAACGTGTGTCGGAGGCGGCCTCCGGGCAGATTCCAGATCCGCACTTTCCCGTCTCCGCTGTGGGTGGCGAGGGTGTGTCCGTCCGGGCTGAGGGCGATGGAATCCACGGGTTTGGTGCCGCTGATCAGGCGCTTGCGCAGCGGCAGCGCCGCGGCGGCATACAGCGCGGCGGTGGCTTCGCGGGTCGGGCTGGTTCGGTAGGCATGGACAGCGAGCAGTGAGGCGAGGTCGGGTTCGGAGTCCAGCAGTGCACTGGACTGGGCGGCCAGTTGCCGGGACTGGGCCAGGTGCTGGGCGGTGACCGCGCTCTGCCACTGCCCCACGGCGAGGCCGGCGGCGACGAGGGCGAGGCACAGGGCGGCGGTGACCGCGGTGAGCACCAGCCGGTACCGGCGACGGCCCTTCTGCTCGTGGTCGCGGCTGGCGTCGAGGAAGGCGTGCTCCAAGTCGGTCAGGTCCTCGCGCGGTGCGTCGCCGAAGTGTTCCTGGGCGGCGGAGAGCCGGCTTCCCCGGCCCAAAGCTCCCTTTTCGCGACCCAGTTCCTGCCAGGCGTGGGCCGCTTCGGTCAGGTTCCGGTGCACACGCAGGCGTTCGCGGTCTTCCTCGATCCATCCGCGCAGTCGGGGCCAGGCCGTGATCAGGGCCTCGTGGGCTATCTCGACCGCGTCGCCGTCCAGGGTGAGCAGCCGCGCCCCGGCGAGTGCCTCTACCACCTGGGCGGTGTCATCTCGGCCGGTGCCGGGCAGTTCCGCGCGCTTGACGGGGCGGCGGGTGTCGGGGGTGCCGTCACCGGGGGTGACCAGGCGCAGCAACACCCGGCGGGCGGCAGCCGCCTGGTCTTCGGTGAACCGGCCGTAGACCTTCTCGGCGGTCTTGGCGATCGCACCGTCCAGACATCCGGCCGCCTCGTATCCCGCCATGGTCAGTGTCTTGCCGCGGCGGCGGCGCCAGGTCTCCAGCATCGCGTGGGACAGCAGCGGCAGCCCACCCGGCGCGTCGGCGACCTCCTTGACCAGCTGGGTGGTGAGGGCGCGTTCCACGGTCAGTCCGGCGGCCGTGGCCGGCTTGACGACGGCGTCGCGCAGTTCCGCCTGACTCATCGCTCCGGCCAGGAGGTTGGCATCGCGCAGTGCGTCGGCCAGGTCGCGGTGCTCGGCGCAGCGGCCGTAGAAGTCGCCGCGCACCGCCAACAGCACCCGCAGGCGGCTCTCGGGCTGCCGGGCTGTCAGCAACAGATCGATGAAGCGAGCGCGCTCGGCCGCATCGTGGCAGAGGGTGAAGACCTCCTCGAACTGGTCGACGATCACGAACGTGTCCGCCCCGGCGCTGCCGTCGCGGGGAATTGCGGGTGTGAGGAGGGGGGCGTGGCTTCGGGCGGGGCGTTCGCCCGGTGTCAGGATCCTTATCGCGGCCGGGCGCAGGCCCGGCTCCTGAGCGCGCCGGAGGACGGGTATCAGGCCGGCCCGCAGCAGGGAGGACTTGCCGCTGCCGGAGGGGCCGATGACCGCGGCGAACCGCCGACGGCGCAGCAGGTCGACCAGGTTGGCGGTGAGCTGTTCCCGGCCGAAGAACAGGCCGCTGTCCCCGGTCTCGAACCGTGCCAGACCCCGGTACGGCGTGAGTGATCCGTCGTCGTCCCGAGAGCCGTCACCGGCGGACTCCTCCACCGCCTCCTTCCACCGGGCTTCCCATTCCGCCGGGTCTCCACCGCACGCCCCCACATAGGCCAGGGCCACCGGCAGCGTCGGCAACTGCTCGCCCGCCGCCGCCTGCGACAGCGTGGTCACCGAGTAGCCCGCCCGCTGGGCCAGCGACCGGTAGGTGATCCCGTCCGCCTCCGTCCTCAGCTTGCGCAACTCGAACGCGAACCGCTGCACCGGACCCGCCGCCGGATCCACCGGCACCTCACGACGCCCCGCCACACCTTCACCCCCTCCAGCCGCCCCTGCAGCAGAGCGCGCAGCCAATCCATACACCTCTATGACACCCGAAAGGCTCGCGCGCCCCGTTCCATTGTTCGGCCGCCAGAACGGTACTGCCGAACAATGCTCCAGCCGCTGAACTCGGTGATGCGAGCGGCGCGGGGGACCGCTCTGCGGGGAACGCGCTGCTGGTCGTCGGCGACCGGCAGGGGCGGCCTGCAAGCGCACCCAGCAGGTCCACGTCGCCCCGGGGCAGCCGCCTGGGTCCCTTCAAGTCAAGATCCCCGCCCATTGCGGACCGCGCCGACACCCGCCTCACGACAAGCCCAACGAACACCTCACCAAAGAGGACTTTGTCTACGCATGGAATCCCCACCCCTAGTCCCCGCTTCACCGGCGCATTCACTCTCCGCCACATCAGGATTACCAGCTGCCATCGCGACGGCCGGTCCGTCGCGGTTGGGCTGGCTGGACGCGTTGCGCGGCATCGCCGCACTCATCGTGGTGTTCGACCACTCGTCGTATACCTTCATGGCGGACTTCCGGCGGGAGTTGATGCCGCAGTTCAACACCAGCCGCTACGGCATCATGGTGTTCTTCCTGGTGAGCGGCTACATCATCCCCGCGTCGCTGGAGCGCCGGGGCTGTGTCCGGACGTTCTGGATCGGACGGATCTTCCGTGTGTACCCGCTGTGGGCGGCTGTCGTCACTGTGCTCCTTGCCGTCAACCTCTTGGGCATTGCGGAGATGCGTGACCTCGGTCAGCAGAGCGCTGTCACCGTGGCTGTCGCCCACGCCACCATGCTCCAGGAGTTACTGGGGACGCCCAGTCTCCTGCTCGTCCTGTGGACGCTCTCCTACGAGATGGCCTTCTACCTGCTGATCGTCGCACTTTTCACGGTTCGCCTTCACCAGCGGTCTGCGGCGGTCGCGGTCATCTTGGCCGTGCTCGCCGCTGTGAGCGTGACGGCAGGGGTGGTGCTGCCGGCCTCTGCCCTGTCCGGCCTGGTCGGCACCGGCCCGCTGATCGTGTTTGCCTCGATCGCCATGGGGGTCGCCATCTGCTGTGCGAGTGCCAGGTCACCCGTGCTCCGGGGGTTCGGGGGTGTGTTGGGCGGGGTGCTGGCGCTCGTCCTGGTTCCGTTCAATGGCACGGTCCCGCTGTGGGAGGGCTTGGTGATCCTCGCCGTGATGTTCCTCGGCACCGCCGTCTACCGTGCCGAGAACGGTCAGAGCACCTGGCACTACGCGGCTGGCACTGCCGTCATGGTGGTCGCCTGTGCCGTGGGGAGTGCGTACTGGTACGGCGACGGCGACCACTTCACACGGCGCGGCTGGATCGTCGCACTCCTGCTGGCTGTGCTCACCTTCGGCGCCGGACTGGCGTCGCGCCGCCGGCGCATACCGCGGATGCTGACCGGATTGGGAACGATCAGCTACTCGGTCTATCTGGTGCATCCGGTGCTGCTGGCGGTGATCGACAGCACGGTCGGCCGACGGCGGCAGGACAATCTCGTGCTCGAAGTGGCGTTCTTCACCGTGCTGCTGCCCTTGTGCCTGCTGACCTACCGTTACATTGAAGCGCCGAGCCAGACCTGGGGCCGCAGGTTGGCACGCCGCGTGCAGCCACCGTGACGAGCGCCCGTGCCGCACCGGCTTTGCGGTGCCACTGCTGACGCGTGTGTACCCGACACGGGCTGACCGCCGGGCAGCGTGTGATCAGGTCGAGCGGCGGATCCGAGCCGCCGTCGACCGCCTGCCGGCCGGGCACCAGCCCGATCCCCGCCAGGCCCGCATCAGCCGGCTTCGGGACATCAACGAGCGGCTCGCCGGCGAACTCGCCCGCACCAACACCGAGTTCACCCTGCTCAAGGAGCGGCATCGACTACTGCTGTCGGTGCTCGCGGCCAAGGACGACGAGCTGGAACGTCTGCGCCGTGAGCTGAGTACGTTCGCCGGTACGCACGCCGCCCGCTCGCAACGACGGGCAGGGGGACAACGCTCAGTCAGGAGTTTTTACTGACGCCGCTGGCCAAGGACACAGAACTCGTTGCCTTCGGGGTCTGCCAGTACAACCCACGATTGATCACCCTGGCCAATATCAACACGCTGTGCGCCATGAGCCACCAGACGAGCCACCTCGGCGTCCTGGTCATCAGGCCTGAAGTCGAGATGCAGTCGGCTCTTAACCTTCTTGCTCTCATCAAGCCGGACGAAGTCCAACCCCGGCAGGCGATCCGGCTCCGGGCGGATCTCGAACTCCTCATCAGAGGAGTGGACCACAACCCAACCAAGAGCCGTAGCCCACCACTGCCCCAAGGCCACCGGATCTACCGAGTGAACAATTACCTGTTCCCATTCCAAGGTCATCCGCTGAGCTTAGACCAGCCAAGGTTTCGAAAGCAGGTGCTCAAGGCGTCGTCCCCCTGCCCCGCCGCTGATGTCACACCACGGTGATCAGCAGCGCGGAGACCAGCAACGCGGCCTGGTGGAGGGCCTGGTCAGTGAGATATATGCCGTTCATGCCCGCGGCCTTGAGCTCGGCGAAACCCTTAGGGCCTGTCCGGCGGATCACGTGACTGGTTCGGGCCGGGGTCGTTGCGCCCGTCGTGGGACGGGGGAGATCTGACGAACGACGAGTGGGCCCGGCTGAAGCCACATTTATCCAAGGCGGGCCAGCGGGGCGGGCGTTGGAAGAGCCACCGCAAGGTGCTCGACGGGATCCTCTTCCGGGAGCGGACCGGAGTGCCCTGGCGGGATCTGCCTGCATGTTTCGGCAAGTGGAAGACAGCGTGAATGCCACCTCTTGTCGCGCCCACCAACACGCCCCGACAGCACCGCCCCGACGAGGGACTCGCACGCTCCCGGGGCGGACTGACCTGCAAGATCCATCTGGCCGGTGAAGGTGGGCGCCCGCCCGCTGTCATTCGTGATCACACCAGGGCAGTGGGGCGACGCACCGCAGCTCATTCCAGTCATGGAAGGCATCCGCGTCACCCGCTGGGGCGGCGGGTCGCCGGCTTCGACAAGATGATCTACAAGCGTAGGAGCGAGGTCGAGCAGACGATCAACAGGCTCAAGAGCTTCCGGGCCGTGGCCACGAGGCACGACAAGCGGGCCTACGTTTTCCACGGCACCGTCACCGTCGCCGCGATCTAGCTCTGGCTTCGTCCATGATCCGCCGGACAGAACCTGGCGGTGAGGCGCTCGAAAACCAGTGGCACAGCGCCGCTGTGCGCCATTACCGTGCTGCCGAACCAAGTCGTCTAGGCAAGGACGTCCCGTTGTACACCCTGTGAGACCTCCCGAGAGCTGATGTGTCGCGCGTCGCGCATGTGCGCCGCGCTCCTTTTTGCTGCGGACTTCTCACTGAAACCGGTGTACTTCTGTGCTCAATGACTGGGTGGTCATGCCCACCTGCCTGCCGACCGTTCTCCGCCGTTGCCACGCGTGCGCGTCCGAGCGCTTCCGGGCAAACGGCAAATTTCGCGTCAACGCAAACCACAAGCTCCTCGACGCCTGGCTCCTCGTGCTCTGTACCGCTTGCGGGGACACGGCAAAGCTCACAGTCCTGGAGCGAATGAACGTGCGCTCCATACGACCTGGGCTGCTGGACCGGATGCATGACAACGACCCTGGCCTGGCAGCTGAGCTGCTCCAGGATCCGGTCTTGCGGCGCCGTAATCGCATCGCCCTCGACTGGGACAACGCCTGGCGCCTCGACACCGGCGGATCGGATCACCTGGACCGCGAGGTGATCGACATCTCGGTCCGCTTTGCGGCGCGGATCCCTGTCCGGCCGGTACGACTGATCGCTGAAGGTTGCGGTCTTTCGCGGGCCGAGGTCGAGAGACTGATCACGGAGGGGAAACTCGTTTCGGCAGTCCGGCTGAGCGGCAAGCTCTCCGGCGACTTCACCTTCACGCTCAAGCGCTGAGCCCTCCTCGGGACCACGGGCCTGTCCGGCAAGATCCGCCGGACAGGCCCTAGGCCCAATGCTGGTGACTTTAGGTTGTTGCTGGCTGGGCGATGGTGACCGTCGCTGGGGCTGGTAGTGGCCAGTTGCGATGTGCGGCACGTTTGAGGGGCCAGTTGGACATCTTGCGTTTGATCACGCGGGGGCAGGTTCGGTGGCGGCGTGTGGGCAGCAGGCGTTCGGCGATCTCAGCCAGGGTGCGGGTCAGCGCCTGGGCGAGTGTGCCGGGGGGAAAAGGCCGCCTGGGCGGGGACCTGGCGGCGCACGATCCGTAGGGACCGGGTGAAGGACATGCGATCGGGGTCGAGACCGTGCTCCAGGGCGGCCTGGTGCATCAGCTGCCGGATGGCGTGATGAACGAGGAGGAAGCCGTAGATCTCCTGTTCCACGCCCCACGGGTACTTCGAACGCAGGAGGAGTTTCGGGCCGCGCTGGTGAGTTTTGATCTCGTCCAGTGTGGTCTCGATCTCCCAGCGCTGGGCGTAGAGCGCGGCCAGTTCCCCGGCGGGCGCGTGCTGGGGGTCGAGCAGGGTGGTCAGCAGACGGTAGACGGTGGCATCGCCGGTGCGGGCGAGGGTGTACTCGATCACTCGGACCACCACAGGGTTGCGGCGGCTCTTGCGGTCCCGTTCGGCGTGGACCGTGCTGAGATAGGAGCCATCGGCCAGGACCTGCACGACGGGCAGGGCCGCGCTCTTGCGCATCCGCCACAGCAGGTCCGCGCCGGTATCCCGCGCGGCCTGCCACAACTCGAACCCGTAAAAGCCCCGGTCGGCCAGCAGCAGCATCCCTGCCCCAAGCTCGCTGAACAGCTGCCGCGACAGCACCTGCTCGCTCACCGACAGCGGCCCCACCGCCGC